>JBARVM010000081.1:0-2240 GCA_049646265.1 Paracoccaceae bacterium | reverse complement strand
CCGTCAACCTCGACGGCGCCATGCTCGCCGCGAAATATGCCGCGCCGCTGATGAAGGCTGACGGCAGGGGGGTGATGATCTTTACCTCCTCTACCGCCGGTCTTTACGGCACCCGCTTTCGCGCGCCCTATTCGGCTGCGAAATGGGCGGTGATCGGCCTGATGAAAACCGTCGCGATGGAGCTTGGCCCCTTCGGCATTCGCGCCAACGCCATTTGCCCCGGCTCCGTCACCGGCCCGCGCATAGGCCGCGTCATTGCGGCCGAGGCTGCCGCCAAAGGCATGAGCGAGGCGGCAGTTCGCGACGCCTATGCCTCCGGCACCGCGCTGAAAAGATTGAGCGATCCCGAAGACGTGGCTGCAACGGCGCTCTTTCTGGCTTCGGACGGGGCACGAATGATTTCCGGCCAGACGATTGCTGTCGATGGCATGACCTACAACGTTGATCCATAGGAGAGTGCGATGCATTTTGGCCTGACCGAAGAACAGCAGATGATTGTCGATACGACGCGGTCCTTTGTCGAAAAGGAGCTCTACCCGCACGAGGCTATGGTTGAACGCACTGGCCACTTGCCGATCGAGCTGATCAAGGAGCTGCAGAAAAAAGCGATGGAGGCGGGCCTCTACGCCGCCAACATGCCCGCAGAGGTCGGGGGCGCAGGCCTCGATACCCTAAGCTGGCTGCTCTATGAAAAGGAGCTTGGGCGGGCGAATTACGCGCTGCACTGGACCTGTGTGGCGCGCCCATCCAATATCCTGCTCGCCGGCAATGAAGAGCAGCAGCAGAAATATCTCTTCCCCTGTATCCGCGGCGAAACCTGGGATTGCCTTGCAATGACCGAACCCGGCGCCGGGTCCGACCTGCGCGGCATGAAGGCCAGCGCCCGGCAGGATGGCGACGACTGGATCTTGAACGGCACCAAACATTTCATCTCCCACGCCGATATTGCAGGCTTTTCCATCGTCTTCGTGGCGACAGGAGAGGAACAGACAGCCCGTGGGCCGAAAAAGCTCATCACCGCCTTTTTCGTCGACAAGGGCACCAAGGGCTACACGGTCCGCGAAGGCTACCGCAATGTCAGCCATCGCGGCTACACCAACGCCGTACTGGAATTTGATGACTGCCGCCTCCACAAACGCCAGATCCTAGGCGAGGTGCACAAGGGTTTCGAAGTTGCCAACAGCTGGCTCGGCGCGACACGCCTGCAGGTCGCCTCAACCTGCCTCGGCCGTGCCGAACGTGCGCTTGGCCATGCAATCAGCTATGCCGCCGAGCGTAAACAGTTCGGTCAGCAGATCGGCAAGTTTCAGGGCATCTCCTTCAAGCTGGCCGACATGGCGATGGAATTGAAAGCGGCCGAGCTTTTGACCCGCGAGGCCGCATGGAAATATGATCAGGGCACGGTGAGCGAAGGCGATATGTCGATGGCGAAGCTGAAGGCGACAGAAGTCCTCGCCATGATTGCAGACGAGGCCATCCAGATCCATGGTGGCATGGGCCTGATGGACGAACTGCCCCTCGAACGCATCTGGCGCGACGCAAGGGTGGAACGCATCTGGGAAGGAACAAGCGAGATCCAACGCCACATCATCAGCCGCGAATTGCTGCGCCCTCACGGCGCCTGAAAACTTCGATGCCTCCGGCGGAGGTATTTTTGAACAGAAGAAGTAACGAATGGTTAACCATGAGAGTTCAAATTAGATCTGCGGTACAGGCGGAGGCGCCGATGACCGTAACAGGAGAAGGCCCTCTGCCTTCGCTGTCAGGGCAGGGGGCTGACCTGTCTTTCTTCTGTTTGAAAATACCTCGGGGTCCGGGGCAGCGCCCCGGTGCGTTGGCCCGGACCAGGGGCTGGGCATGACGCGCGACCTTTCCCGCCTGCTCAGGCCCAGATCCATCGCTGTCATGGGGTCGGTATGGGCTGAAAATGTCATCGCCCAATGTGCCAAGATGGGTTTCGACGGGCCGGTCTGGCCTGTCCATCCAACCAAGTCCGAAATCGCAGGCCTGCCTGCCTTTCCGTCCATCGCAACATTGCCCGCCCCGCCCGATGCTAGTTTTATCGGCGTCAACCGTCATGCAACGCTGGATGTTGTCGATGGGCTGCGCAAAATGGGCGCGGGCGGCGCCATCTGTTTTGCCTCCGGCTGGACAGAGGCGGGCGAGCCGGAGTTGCAAGAACGGCTTGTCGCCGCCGCAGGTGACATGCCGATCCTTGGCCCCAACTGCTATGGGGTGAT
>JBARVM010000080.1:0-10561 GCA_049646265.1 Paracoccaceae bacterium | reverse complement strand
CGACACGGGCAACAGCGCCGGCAATGTCATCCCCGCCCGCGCGTCGGCCCATGTCAATATCCGTTTCAACGATGCCCATTCCGGTGCCAGCCTCGGCGACTGGCTGGCGGCCGAAGCGGCGGCGGTAGAGGCGGAGACGGGCGTGCATTTCACCCTCTCCATCAACATTTCCGGCGAAAGTTTCTTCACCCCGCCCGGCACCTTTGTCGGGCTTGTCGCCGCCTCTGTCGAGGCGGAGACGGGGAAGAAGCCGGTCCTGTCCACCTCTGGCGGCACTTCGGACGCGCGGTTTGTCAAAGATCATTGCCCGGTCGTCGAATTTGGCCTTGTTGGCCGCAGCATGCATGAGGTCGATGAACGGGTGGACGTTGGCCAGATCGGGCAGCTCAAGGCGATCTATGCCCGTATCCTGCAGGACTATTTCGCATGAGCGTCCTGATCGCGGTCACCGATGACATTGCCGCCTGTCAGGCGCTGCGCCGCGCTGTCTTTATCGAGGAACAGGGCGTTTCCGCCGCCGACGAAGTTGACGGGCAGGATGCAGAGGCGACGCATCTTCTGGCCACAGATGCGGGCCAGCCGGTCGGCACCGCACGGCTATTGACCCAGGGCGACTTTGGCAAGATCGGCCGGGTTTGCGTATTGGCAAGCCACCGTGGGCGCGGCCTTGGTGCGGCACTGATCCGCGCTTCGGTGGCCGAGTTTGCCAAACGTCCAGACCTTGCCAAGGTCAAGCTTGGCGCACAGACCCATGCGCTTGGCTTTTACGAAAGGCTGGGCTTTACCGCCGTCGGCCCGGAATATCTGGATGCGGGTATCCTGCACCGTGATATGGTCCTGACGCTCTGACACGGTGATAAGCGGGATGACGGCCCCGCCGCGGCATGCTAGGCATCGCCCATGACACGCACCCCCTCCAAGACTGAAATCCTTGCCTGGATCGCCGACAACCCGGGCCTTTCGGCAAAACGTGATATCGCCAAGGCCTTTGGCATCAAGGGCGCGGCCCGCATTGACCTGAAACGGCTTTTGAAAGAGCTGGAGGAGGAAGGCACGCTGGAACGCAAGCGGCGCAGCTACCGCGACCCGGAAAAGCTGCCGCCGGTTACGATCCTGCTGGTCGGGCCACCGGACCGCAATGGCGACCAGTTCGCCCTCCCGGTCGAGTGGGAGGGCGAGGCGCCGGAACCAAAGGTTCTCTTTGTGCCGCGCAAGGCCGACGCACCGGTGGCGGAGGGCGACCGGATATTGGCCCGTGTCAACGAGGTGCGCGGCGAAGATTATCAGTATGAGGCCCGGCTGATCCGCAAGATCGGCACCAATCCCCTGAAGATACTCGGGATCTTCCGCAAGGAGACCGAAGGCGGCCGGATCGTACCGATCGACAAGGGCGCAGACAAAGAATGGCGCGTCGCCGCAGACGCAACCCAAAGCGCCAAGGATGGCGAGTTGGTAGAGGCCGAACAGGCCGGCCCGAAGAACCGCCTTGGCCTGCCACGCGCGCGGGTGACAGAGCGGCTGGGCGACCCGTCGGCACCCAAGGCCGTATCGCTGATTGCCATTCATCAGCATGGCATTCCCGACAGTTTTTCCGACGCGGCGATTGCCGAGGCGGATGCGATGAAGCCGGTGGCACTTGGCCAGCGCGAGGATCTGCGCGCTCTGCCCTTCGTCACGATCGATCCGTCCGATGCGCGCGATCATGATGATGCCTGCCTTGCCGAGGCCGACACGGACAAGGCCAATCCCGGCGGCCATATCGTTTGGGTCGCCATTGCCGATGTCGCAGCCTATGTCGCGCCCGGTTCGGCCCTTGACCGGGATGCGCGCATCCGTGGCAATTCCACCTATTTCCCCGACCGGGTGGTGCCGATGTTGCCCGACCGGCTGTCGGGGGACCTTTGTTCACTGCACAAGGGGGTGGCGCGCCCTGTCATCGCCGTGCGCATGGTTCTTGATGCCCATGGCCAGAAACTCTCGCACCGGTTTACCCGCGCGATGATCAAATCCGTCGCCAGCCTTGCCTATGAAGAGGTGCAAGAGGCGCAGGAGGGCCGCCCCAACCCCCGCTGTGCGGAGTTGCTGAAAGAGGTGATCGCCCCGCTTTACGCCGCCTATGACGCCACAAAGACGGCCCGCGCCCTGCGCCAGCCGCTGGATCTGGATCTGCCCGAACGCAAGATCTCGCTTGGCGAGGATGGCCGCGTGCGGTCCGTTGCCTTCAAGGAGCGGCTCGATGCCCACCGGCTGATCGAGGAATTCATGATCCTGGCCAATGTCGCGGCGGCTGAAGAGTTGCTGCGCCTGCACCAGCCCCTGCTTTTCCGCGTGCATGAGGAGCCAAGCCTGCAAAAGCTGGACGCGCTACGCGAGGTGGCAGAGGCGTCGGGCTTTACCCTGGCCAAGGGTCAGGTTCTGAAAACCCGGCACCTCAACAGCCTTCTGGCGCAGGCCGAGGGCACGGATTTCGATGAGTTGTTGAACATCACGACGCTCCGGTCGATGACACAGGCCTATTATCACCCCGAAAACTTCGGCCATTTCGGCCTGGCCCTGCTCAATTACGCGCATTTCACTTCGCCCATCCGCCGCTATTCCGACCTGATCGTCCATCGCGGGCTGATCCTCGGGCATGGCTGGGGCAAGGACGGTCTGTCACCGCAGGATATCGAGAGCCTTTCGGAAACCGCCACGCTGATTTCTGACACCGAAAGGCGGTCGATGGCCGCCGAGCGTGATACGACCGACCGTTATCTGGCCGCCTATCTTTCCGACCGGGTCGGAGCCGAATTTGCCGGGCGGGTCAGCGGTGTCACGCGCTTTGGCTGTTTTGTGAAGCTGGAGGAGACGGGCGCCGACGGGTTGATCCCAATTCGCAGCTTGGGCCGTGAATATTTCCACTATGACGGTGATACCCAGACGCTGATGGGGTCTGAAACCGGGCTGATCATCCGCGTCGGGCTGAAAGTGACTGTGCGACTGGCCGAGGCGGTACCCCTAACCGGCGGGCTGATGCTGGAGCTTTTGGAGATCGAGGGAAACGCGATGCCGGGCGGCGCCTCGGCCCGGCGCGGCCGCTTTAACCCGCGCAACCCCGGCAAGGCCCGCAGCAAGGCCGCCAAGCTCAAACGCAAGGTCGAGCGCAAGCGCCATTAGGCGGTACCTGCCCTAACTTGCCTGTAATATCGCGTTGGGCTCTGGCGGTTGCCGAAGGGCGACCAGGTTCGCGCAGCCGCTGTCGGAAGGGCGATAAGCCAGCGACGGGCGCGGCTAACGGTAGAACGCGCTGAGACGGCAGAACCGCGCCACCCGGATATCGCGGCCCTTCCCGCAGCGCCACGAAGTGACTAGACTGCGCAAAACAGGCAAGACAGGCAGGCAAAAGAATGAATTGGCTCAAGGGTGTGATCCTGGTGGCGCTTATGGCCCCGTCCGCCGCACTGGCACTTGGCGCAGCAATCCCGGCAGATCAGGCAGAGGTGAATATGTCGAGCGAACCGGAACGGTTGATCCTGGCGGGCAATAACAACGGTTTTCAACGTTGGATCGACGGTTTTCGCGCCCGCGCCCTGGCCAAGGGCATTTCGCCCGGCACGTTCGACCGCGCCTTCCGGGCGGTCACCTATGACCCCGAGGTGGTCGAAAAGGACCGCAATCAGGGGGAGTTCGTCAAGCCGATCTGGGAATATCTGGACCGCGCCGTTTCTGACGAACGCGTCGCCAATGGCAAGAAGGCGCTAGCAAAGCATCGCCAGATTCTGAAGAAGATCGAGGCAAAGTTTGGCGTCGACAAGGAAGTGGTCGCGGCAATCTGGGGGTTGGAAAGCGCCTATGGCTCCAATCGCGGCAACCTGCCGCTGATCCAATCGCTGGCAACCTTGGCCTATGACGGCCGCCGTGGCGCCTTTTTCGAAAGCCAGCTGATCGCCGCGCTGAAGATCATCGAGGCGGGCAATGTCGCTCCATCGAATATGACCGGCAGTTGGGCCGGGGCCATGGGCCATACCCAGTTCATCCCCACCTCTTACCTCGCCTATGCCGTCGATTTCACCGGCGACGGCAAACGCGACATCTGGTCGGACAACCCCGCTGACGCGCTTGCCTCAACCGCCGCCTATCTGGCGCGTTTCGGCTGGCGCAAGGGTGAACCATGGGGGGTCGAAGTCACCCTGCCGGCAGATTTCGACTATGCGTTATCGGGAGAGCGGACAAAAAAGTCGGCCGAGGAATGGTCACGCCTTGGCGTGCGCACGGTTTCGGGCAAAGGGTTTGGCAATCACGGCCCGGCCTCTATCCTGTTGCCAGCCGGGGCGCGGGGGGCGGCTTTCATGATCTTCCCGAATTTCCATGTGATCGAGCGTTATAATACCGCCGACGCCTATGTCATTGCCGTGGGCCATCTGTCGGACCGGCTGCGGGGCGGCGTGCCGATCCAGGCCGCCTGGCCCCGCGACGATCGGGCTCTGGCGCTGGCCGAACGGATCGACCTGCAAAAACGGCTGACGAGTAGCGGGTTCGACACAGGCGGGATTGACGGCAAGATCGGGCCGAAGACCATTTCCGCGATCAAGGCATTCCAGCGCAGCAAAGGGCTGGTGCCGGACGGTTACGCCAGCCTTGATATTCTCAAACGGCTGCGGTGAACCCATCGCGGGCAATCGCCCGCGACAGGCCCATAAAGGCGTGCCGCCCGGCAGGGCGGCTCCGCTGGATTAGCCCGGTTGGATCAACCTTTGTGGGCGGCGCGCAGGGCCTCGTCGAGGATGGAGAGGGCTTCGGTGAAAACCTCGTCCTGAATGGTGATCGGCGACAGAAAGCGGATCACATTGCCATGCACACCACAGGTCAAAAGCAATAGTCCCCGCTTAAGCGCTTCGGCCCGCACCTTGTTGGCGAAATCCGGCGAGGGTTTGCCAGCGACATTGAACTCTACCGCATTCATGAAACCCGGTCCGCGAATGTCGACGATCTCGGGGATCTCATCGCGCATGCTGGCCAGATGCTGTTTCAGGCGCGACCCAAGCTGGTTAGCGCGGTTGCAAAGATCTTCCTCCTCGATCACATCCAGCACGGCATTTGCCGCCGCAATGCCCATCGGGCTGCCGCCATAGGTGCCGCCAAGCCCGCCGGGGGCGGGGGCGTCCATCACCTCGGCCCGGCCGACGACGGCGGCCAGCGGGAAACCGCCTGCAAGTGCCTTGGCCATGGTCATCAGGTCAGGCTGCACCTCGTGATGCTCCATCGCGAACATCTTGCCGGTGCGGGCAAAACCGGTTTGCACCTCGTCAGCGATCAAAAGGATGCCGTGTTCGTCGCAGATGGCCCGCAGGGCCTTGAAGAATTCGCGTGGTGCCTCGTAAAAGCCACCCTCGCCCTGCACGGGCTCTAGGATGATCGCCGCGACGCGCTTGGGATCGACGTCGGCCTTGAAAAGATATTTCAACGTTTCCAGAGACTGCTCGACCGACACCCCATGCAGCGGCACCGGGAAAGGAACGTGGAAGACATCGTTCGGCATGGCGCCGAAGCCGACCTTGTACGGCACGACCTTGCCGGTCAGCGCCATGCCCATGAAGGTCCGGCCATGGAAAGCGCCGGTAAAGGCAATGACGGCCTGACGGCCGGTGGCGGCGCGGGCGATCTTGATCGCATTCTCGACCGCTTCAGCGCCCGTCGTCACAAAGATCGACTTCTTTTCACCCTTGATCGGGGCAATGGCGTTCAGCCGTTCGGCAAGGCGGACATAATTTTCATAAGGTACAACCTGATGGCAGGTGTGGGTGAAATGGTCGAGCTGGTCTTTCACCGCCGCGATCACCTTGGGGTGGCGGTGTCCGGTGTTGACCACGGCGATACCGGCGGCAAAGTCGATATAGCGGTTGCCTTCCTTGTCCCAGATCTCGGCATTCTCGGCCCGGTCCACGAAGATCTGTGTCATCACGCCAACGCCGCGTGACATGGCCGCGGTGCGGCGGCTTTCGATTTCGGCGTTTTTCATCGTCCACTCCTGACTTTGGTCGGCGGCCTGATTTTACCCGCGACCCTGATTTCGCTGCGATCTGTGTCGCCCAGCCGCCATGACAGCAGGCGGCGGGCTATAAATATGATCAAATATTAACCTTGAAAAGCGCTATTTGACATGTCACTCCGATCACCCATGCACACTAGGCAAGATAGTCGCGAAAATCTCTGATCACCTGTTCGTACACCGCCCGTTTGAACGGAACAATCGCTGCCAGCATCTCATCCGCCGCCACCCAGCGCCAGCGTGAGAATTCCGGATGTTCGGTGGCAATATCAATCTGATCGTCGCGCCCCAGATATCGAAAGAGAAACCAGCGCTGTTTCTGCCCGCGATATTTGCCACCCCAGATCCTGCCAACCAGCTCTTCGGGCAGATCATAGGTTATCCAGCCTTTCGACTTGGCGACAAAATCGACCAGATCGGCGGTGACGCCGGTTTCCTCGGCCAGTTCGCGCAAGGCGGCGGCGCGTGGTTTTTCGCCCCGGTCGATCCCGCCTTGCGGCATCTGCCAGGCGGGGCTGTCACTGTCGCGGCGCTGACCAGCAAAGATCCGGCCATCTCTATTGATCAGCACCACCCCGACATTCGGGCGATAGGGCAAGAGATCCGCGCCCATTGGCTCTGCCATGGGTCACTCCTGCGGGCTGACGACCTTCAGGCCCCGGATCAGATCGATGGCAAAGGACATCTGGAAGTCATCCAACCGGCGTTTGTGCGCCTCTGCCTCTTGCGCGCGCTCTTCTTCCAGCTGCTTGATTTCATCCTCGGTCATGGAATCGTTCGAAAGGATGCCGCGCAGGTCCGCCTCGCTCCGCTGGTTTCGGCTTGCTTCGTCGGCGGCGGTATCTTCACCCTCGGCGGCGACGACGGGCGGCGGCTGTTCAACAATGATGTCGGGCGAAATGCCCAGCGCCTGAATAGACCGGCCTGATGGCGTATAGTAGCGCGCCGTCGTCAGCCGCATTGCCGCGTCGCCCTTCAGCGGCACGATGGTCTGGACCGAGCCTTTGCCAAAGCTCTTGGTGCCGACAACAATGGCCCGGTGATGGTCCTGAAGCGCACCTGTCACGATCTCGGACGCTGATGCGGAACCGCCATTGATCAGGATGACAATCGGCTTGCCCTGCGCCAGATCGCCCGGCTCTGCATTGAACCTTTCGCTGTCTTGCGGATTGCGCCCGCGGGTCGAGACGATTTCGCCCTTGTCAAGGAACGCATCCGACACCGCAATCGCCTGATTAAGCAAGCCGCCGGGGTTGTTGCGCAGGTCCAGAACGAACCCATCCACCTTGTCGATACCGCCCAGTTCGGCGACGATCTTGTCAATGCCTTCGGTGACGCCGGAAAAGGTCTGATCGCTGAAAGTGGTGATACGCAGGACGACCGAGTGATCTTCGGCCCGTGCCTTGACGGCTGCGATCTTGATCGTGTCGCGCACAATCGTCACGTCAAAAGGCTGATCGACCCCTTCGCGCACCACGGTGATGACAATCTCTGACCCGACCGGCCCGCGCATCATGGTGATCGCATCGTCAAGCGGCAGGCCATAGATATTTTCGCCATCAACCTGCGTGATGAAATCGCCCGGCTGGATACCAGCCTCGGCGGCAGGGGTTCCGTCGATTGGCGAGACGACCTTGATGTAACCCTCTTCTTGGCTCACCTCTATCCCCAACCCGCCAAATTCGCCGCGTGTGGTTTCACGCATGTCGGCGAAAGCCTCGGGCGGCAGATAGCTGGAATGGGGATCGAGCGAGGAGAGCATGCCGTTGATCGCCGCCTCGATCAGTTTCTGATCTTCCGGCGCCTCTACATACTGGCTGCGGATCCGTTCGAACACATCACCGAAAAGATCCAGCTGCTCGTAGACGGAACTGTTGCTTGCCGCCTCTTGCGCGACCAGCGGCCCGGCAACCTGCGTTGCCAGAATTACACCGCCAACGGTCCCCAAAAGCACCGACAGGATTGGTTTTTTCATAGGTCAGTCTTCCCTCGTTTCGGCAAACCAAGGACCGGGGTCGATGGCGATTCCGTCTTTTCTCAACTCGATATAAAGCGTTTCCGTCCGGTCAGCGCCACTACCTTCTTCCACCTGAAGGCCCGCTACGGTCAGCGCCGCCTCTTGCCCCCCCATCAATCCAAGCGGCGCACCGGCTGCCAACACGTCGCCCGTGTCACCATATACCGTGTCGAGACCGGCCAACACCAATAAGTAACCGTTTGCAGGCTCGATGATCATCACGTTTTTGTAGTCGAGCAGCGGGCCGCGATAGCGAATGGTGGCAGACCAGGGTGCCGTGACGAGTGCAGCCGGCCGTGTGGCAAGGATGAGGCCAGGGCGAACGATACCCGCTGCGTCCGCCTCTCCCGCGCGGCGCAAAAGCCGGCCCAATACCGGAAGATGCATCTGCCCCTCGGCCCCTTCAAAGTCAGAGGCAGGCGCGCCGATATCACTTTCCAGCTGCGCCAGACCGGTGGCAAAGGCATCCAGCGTCTGGGCGTTTTGTTGCAGGGTATCCAGCTCTTCGGGGTCGTCGATATAGCGTTTCGGCAGGTCGGTACGTTGCGCGATGGCCTGGGCGAGTGCGGTGCGCGCGCCCTGCACGGCAGAAAGGCCCCGTCCGAGCATATCGGCGGTTTCCTGTTGCAGCGCGCGGATATTGCGGATCTCGACCAGCTCGGCCTTCAGCGCTTCGGCCTGGCGCTGCAGGCCGGGCGCGACCGAGGACATGATCATCCCCGACCGCACCGTGCCCAAGGCACCGGACGGGTGCAGCAGCAAGAGCGGTTGCGGCGTCTCCTCCATCGCGGTCATCACACCTAAAAGGCGGCCTATCTCTTCGCGCCGCGCTTCGAAACTGGCGGCGATGGCGGTTTCCCGGACGGCGGCGGCACGCATGGCGGCGCGCATTGCCCCCATGCCGACCTCGTAGGCGCGGATGGTCTGGGTCAGGGCCGCGATGCGGTCCTTGGCGTTTTCGGCCTTGTTCAGCGCCTCAATGGCCGTGCGCAGGTCTTTTGCGGCGGCGGCGGCGGTCTGTCCGGTGCTAAGGGTTTCGGCCCGCGCTTCTGCTGCGGCCAGACCGGTCAGCGCCAGCGACAGCAACAGGGCCACCGCCCGCAAACCCGCCCCTATCCACCCGCGCATCTGCATTATCCAGCCGCTTTGGCAGGGGCCGAAACCGGCAGGCGGATAAGCGAGCGGCCAGTCATCTCGGCAGGCGGCGCAATCCCCATCAGTTCCAGTAGCGTCGGGCCAAGATCGGCAAGGCGGCCACCGGCAAGCGAAGCGCCCTTTGGCCCGCCCACCATGATCACCGGCACCGGATTGGTCGTGTGGGCGGTATGGGGGCCGCCGGTTTCGGGGTCGATCATCATTTCGCAATTGCCGTGATCGGCGGTGACGATCATTGCCCCCCCGGCGTTCTTGAGTGCTTCGATGGCGCGGCCAAGGCCCCGGTCGACCTCCTCGACAGCCCTTATGGCAGCGGACAGATCACCGGTGTGGCCGACCATGTCGGGATTGGCATAGTTCACAACGATCAGGTCATAGCCCTTGCCGATAGCCTCGACCAATCGGTCGCTGACTTCCTGCGCCGACATTTCCGGCTGCAGGTCATAGGTCGCGACCTTGGGCGATGGGGCCATATAGCGGTCCTCGCCTTCTTCCGGTACCTCCTTGCCGCCATTCAGGAAGAAGGTGACATGGGGGTACTTTTCCGTTTCGGCGAGGCGGAATTGTTTCAACCCGTGGCCCGCGACCCAGGCGCCGAGCGTGTTGACCACCGGGCGCTTCGGATAGGCGGCGGCCATGAAGGCGTCGTGGGTTTTCGAGTAATCGACCATGCCGAGAAGGGCGGCCCAATGCGGACGGCTGCCCCGGTCGAAGCCGGTGAAATCATCCTCGCCCACGGCAAGCAATATCTCCCGTGCCCGGTCGGCGCGGAAATTGAGGCAGAAGAACCCGTCACCGTCCCCGGCGCCCCGATAGTCGCCGATGACGGTGGGCTGGATGAATTCGTCGGTTTCGCCGCGTTCAAAGGCTTCGGAAACGGCGCTGATCGCCGAGGCGGATGCAAGCCCGTCGCCCCGCACCATCGCAGCATATGCCCGCGCGACCCGATCCCAGCGGTTGTCGCGATCCATCGCGAAATAGCGACCCGTCAGGGTCGCCACCCGCGCACCGTTCGGCAGCCGCCTTTGCAGATCGGCGACAAAGACATCAGCGGATTTCGGCGCCACGTCACGCCCGTCGGTGACAGCATGGAGTGCGACCGGCACGCCTGCCCCCGCAATCACCTCGCAGGCGGCGATGACATGGTCGATATGGCCATGAACGCCGCCGTCCGAGATCACGCCCATCAGATGCGCGGTGCCGCCATCGGCCTTGAGGCTTTGAACAAAGGCGGTGATGGCGGCGTTGGAGAAGAACGACCGGTCCTCGATGGCAAGGTCGATCTGACCCAGATCCATGGCGACGACCCGGCCCGCGCCAATATTGGTATGACCGACCTCGGAATTGCCCATCTGGCCTGA
>JBARVM010000079.1:0-3041 GCA_049646265.1 Paracoccaceae bacterium | reverse complement strand
GCGCCGAACAATGCCATTCTGGTAGTGGCGGGCGATGTCGATCCGGCAAAGGTACGCGAACTGGCCGAAACCTATTACGGGCCGTTGATGCCAAGCGACGGGATCGCGACGCGGGTGCGGCCAGCGGAGCCACCGCAACTGGCCGAACGGCGGCTGAAATTCACTGATCCCAACATCGCGCAACCTTATGTGGTGCGCTATTATCTGGCCCCGGTACGCGAGCCGGGCGATCAGAAGGAAGCGGCGGCGCTGACCTTTTTGGCGGCGCTCCTTGGGGGGAATGGGCAAACGTCCTTGCTGTCACAAAAGCTCGCCTTCGAGCAGAGGATCGCCATCGCAGCGGGGGCTGGATATGATTCCACCTCCTACGACCCAAGCAGTTTCAGTCTCTATGTCGTGCCTGCGCCGGGGGTCAGTCTGGCGGATGCCGAGGCTGCGATGGACAGGGTGGTGATGGATTTCCTGCAAACCGGCCCTGATCTGCAGCAGTTCGAACGGCTCAAAACCCAGGTGCGCGCCGGAGAAATCTATCGCCGGGATCGCGTGGGCGAACTTGCCAACGCCTATGGCGAAGGGTTGACGGCCGGGCTGAGTGTCGAGGATGTCGAAACATGGCCAGCGGTCTTGCAATCTGTCACGCCAGAGGATGTGCAGGCCGCCGCGCAGCGCCTGTTTGACAAGCGGCATTCCGTGACCGGCTGGGCGATGCGGTCCGCAGGCGACGAGGTTGTACAATGATCCGTTTCGTACTGACTGTGGTCTTTCTGGCGCTGTCGCAGCCTGCCATGGCCGAGATCAAGATCACCGAGGTGACGTCACCGGGGGGCATCAAGGCCTGGCTGGTCGAAGAACATCAGATCCCCTTTGTCGCGTTGGAACTGCGTTTTCGCGGCGGCACTTCGCTGGATGCCGAGGGCAAGCGCGGCGCCACCACGCTGATGACCTCCTTGCTGGAAGAGGGGGCGGGGACGCTCGATGCGACCGGGTTCGCGCAGGCGCGGGAGGCACTGGCCGCAGAGATCAAGTTTGACGCCGATGCTGACGGCATAGCCGTTTCGGCGCAATTCCTGACGGAGAACCGTGGCAAGGGTGTCGATCTCTTGCGTCTGGCGCTAACCGATCCGGCCTTTGATCAGCCGTCTATCGACAGGGTCAAGGGGCAGATCCAGTCGCTGATCCAGTCGCATGACACATCTCCCGACCAGATCGCAGATGAAAGTTTCGCGCGGGCGATCATGGGCGATCACCCTTACGCATCATCGGAGCTTGGGACGGCGCAATCGGTAGCGGCCCTGACGCGCGACGATCTTTTCGCGGCAAAGGCGGCGGGGATGGCGCTGGATCGGGTCTATGTTTCCGCGGCGGGCGATATTACGGCAGACGAACTTGGTGCGCTGCTTGACCATCTGCTTGGCGGCCTTCCGGCCGAGGGTGCGCCAATGCCGCCGCGCGCAATGCCGGTCTTTTCGGGCCAGACGAGTTATGTCGATTTCGATTCGCCGCAATCAGTGGTCAGATTCGGGCAGGCCGGGCTGGCGGCAGATGACCCTGATTTCTTCGCGGCCTATCTTTTGAACCAGATCCTTGGCGGTGGCGGCTTTTCCGCCCGTCTTATGACCGAAGTGCGCGAAAAGCGCGGCCTGACTTATGGGATCTACGCCAGTCTGGTGCCGATGGATCTGGCTGACCTTTGGCAGGGCAGCTTTTCGGCCAGTACCGACAAGGTTGCGGAAGCGGTGAAGCTGGTGAAGGAGGTTTGGGCCGATGTTGCCGCCAATGGCGTGACAGAGACACAGCTGGACGCCGCCAAAACCTATCTGACCGGCGCCTATCCGCTGCGGTTTGATGGCAATTCCACCATAGCCGCGATTTTGGTTGGCATGCAGGTGATGGGCTATCCGTCCGACTATCCCGCAACGCGCAATCAGCGGGTTGAGGCGGTGACATTGGCGGATGTGAACCGCGTTGCACGCGAAAGGTTGACGCCGGATGCACTGAGCTTTGTCGTGGTCGGGCGACCGCTGACGGCGGCTTCGTCACCCTGATCACGCATGGCCGAATCTGTCACGCTATGCTAATGCTGGGGGTATGAACGTCGAAAACCCCAAGATACGCCCATCTCATCCGGTCATTCGGCAGCTTGATGAAGCCGCCGTCAACCGGATTGCTGCGGGTGAGGTGGTGGAACGCCCAGCCTCCGCGGTCAAGGAACTGGTGGAAAACGCACTGGATGCCGGGGCGCGGCGGATAGAGATTACCTATGCCGATGGCGGCAAGCGGCTGATCCGGGTGCGGGATGACGGCTGCGGCATGACGGCAGCCGATCTGCCCATGGCGCTGGCGCGGCATGCGACCTCCAAGATCGACGGGTCGGACCTGTTGAACATCCATAGTTTCGGGTTTCGCGGCGAGGCGTTGCCCTCCCTTGGTGCCGTTGGCCGGTTGACGGTGACCTCGCGCGTGGCGGGCGAGGCGGCGGCAGAGATTACGGTGAACGGCGGGCGCGAGGGGCCGGTGCGGCCCGCCGCGTTGAATGGCGGCACGGTGGTTGAACTGTGCGATCTATTCTTTGCCACCCCGGCGCGGTTGAAATTCCTGCGCAGCGACCGGGCAGAGGCGCAGGCCATCGCCGATGTGGTGCGGCGGCTGGCCATGGCCGAACCCTATGTCAGCTTTATCCTGCGCGATGCGACAGGCGGCGGCGAGGGCAGGGTCGTCCTGCGCGCCGATGCGGGGCAGGGTGAGCTGTTCGATGCGCTGGCGCTGCGCCTTGCCACACTGATCGGCAAGGATTTTTCCGACAACGCCCTGCGCATAGATGCCGAACGCGATGGTATCCGCCTGACCGGCTATGCGGCACTGCCGACCTATTCGCGCGGGGCGGCGGTTGAACAGTTCCTGTTCGTCAATGGCCGCCCGGTGCGCGACAAGCTGTTGGTCGGCGCCTTACGGGCCGCTTATCTTGATGTCCTGTCGCGCGACCGGCATCCTGCGGCCGCCTTGTTCTTGACGCTTGATCCGGAAAGAGTCGATGTGAATGT
>JBARVM010000078.1:0-13153 GCA_049646265.1 Paracoccaceae bacterium | reverse complement strand
CCTCTCCCTGTCCGAGAACGCAGATACGGTCAGACATATCTAGCGCCTCTTCCTGATCGTGGGTCACGAAAATGAAAGTGATCCCGGTTTGGCGCTGCAGGCTGCGCAATTCGTCACGCATGGATTGCCGCAATTTGAGGTCGAGTGCCGACAGGGGCTCATCCAGCAGCAGAACTTCGGGCTGAGGGGCAAGCGCACGGGCCAGGGCGATCCGCTGCCGCTGTCCACCTGAAAGTTGTGCGGGCTTGCGCTGGGCGAACTCGTTCATGTGAACAAGTTCCAACATCTCGCCAACACGGGAACGGATACGGGCGCGGTCCCATTTCAGGTTTTCGAGACCATAGCTGATATTCTGCTCCAGCGTCATGTGCGGGAACAGGGCATAGCTTTGGAACACCGTGTTCACCCGACGTTTGTGCGCAGGCAGGTCAAGGATATCCTTGCCATGTAGGCGGATGTTTCCAGTGGTCGGGGTTTCCAGCCCGGCGATCATCCGCAGCAACGTGGTCTTTCCACAGCCCGAGGGGCCGAGCATGGTGAAAAATTCATTATCAAGGATTTCAAAGCTGACGCCCTTAAGGGCGCGAAATGTGCCGAAATCCTTGGTGACCGCGCATAGTTCGACCGCTTTGCCGGTATTCGCCCCGGTCATGGTTTGTGCCAGATCGAAAAGTGTTTCTCTTTCACGTCAGATGTCATCCATGATCATGATAGGGTTCGCCCGGTGGGCTAGGCTGGCTGACACTATGTTCGGGCAGTCAAATGAAATGCAATTACCGCATTCCAAAACATTGCTAAGGCGGTGCCTAAGCAAAAAGTAGTATTTCTTGCTGTCAGACGGATGCGAACCGGATAGCCCCCCTGCCGAGTGGTCCGGGTCCAACGATAGAGCTTTGGGGGCCTCTGATCCTATGGAATCTGGTTTCCGCCACTGGTGGGACAGCAGCCAAAGGAACCATGTTCTCTAATGGTGTTGCCGCATCGCGGCCCCACAAACTTCGGACCTTTTTCTACACGAACACCGCGCCGGTTTTCTATCACTGGAGAACAACTTTTTCCTGCTAGGAAATGACGAGATTTTGTGCTCTATCTCGCGTCACGTATCACCAGTCTGGTGTTTACATAGGTACGACTCGGGTGGGTAAGTTCTGCCTCAACAAAGTTGCTGACGTTACGTCGTACCGCGAGATCTCTCACGAAAATCAGTCTTTGCCGAAAGGGAAAGCACGCTGCGCGCCCAGCGGCTTCCCTGTTTCGAATGGGCGCAGGGGAGGTAAAAATTGGCTAATCTTGATGAAAGAATTAAGGCGATGCACCAGCGCGATGTGACAATCGCATGGGCATTTGTCATTGGCCTATGGCTGGCAGTGATCTTTGTGGCGGTCGCCACATGGTCACTCGCCCCCAGTAGCGGCGCGCGGGTCGTTCTGTTGATCGGCGGCGCTATCATATTGGTCTTCAATACTGCGGCGATCATGGCAATGCTCAAACATTACCGGGAAGATCGCGATTTCATGTACGGGCTCGACATCAAGTTCCTTGATGCCGCCCGTTCCGCCAAAAGGTGAGGTCATGACAAAATATACACCACCGGTTCAAAGCAAGTTCGGGCAGATCATTGACGTGATCGTATTGCTGGTTCTGGCGATCGGATCGCTGTTCGTTCCCCTGTGGCTGGGGCTTGCCGGGTCAAGCAAATTGCCAAACCCGGTTGAAAATGCCACTTGGGAAAACCTGGGGCAAAACGCTGTCATGGTTGAAAAGTGGAACCAGCTCGGATTTGCCGATGCCGCAGCAGCGCATGACATCATCACCGCGCGCTTCGACTATTCTTTCAGCGCGATGAATCTGCTGATCATGATCGTCGTGGTCGTTGGCTACTTCGTGATGATGCTCAAGCTTTCCAACAAAGAATATCACGACGTCATCGCTGAAAAATTCGGCGCGCGGAAATAGGGGGGGCAAGATGGATATCTGGAACATACTGGAATATGCCGCCTGGGCCGGATCGGCGATTTTCGCGCTGCTGATCATCCTGGACTGGATCAAGATCGACACAACCTATTCGGAAGAGGTTCTGACATCGTCCCGCGAGGGCGAGTTGGAAGCCATGACCGAAAAGCACAAGCTCTGAGGGGGCGGGAATGGCGGATTTTGACATTACTTCAAAGGAGATGGACGGCATTGGGCCCCATGGCGCCAAAGTCGGTCTTCTGCGCGTTCTTGGCCCGGCCCATATTTGGGCCCTTGGTGTCGGCATCGTTCTGGTCGGCGAATATATGGGCTGGAACTTCGCGGTGGGCAAAGGCGGCGCCTATGCTGCACTGATCGCCTGCTGGTTTGCGGGCGTCCTTTACACCTGCGTCGCCATGATCGATTCAGAGGTGACATCAACTGTCGCCGCGGCTGGCGGCCAATATACGCAAGCCAAACACATTGTCGGGCCGCTCATGGCCTTCAATGTCGGCCTCTATCTTGTCTTCGCCTATACGATGCTCGAGGCGGCAAATGCGAGCACGGTGGGTTTCCTGCTTGATACTGTTGCCAACCTTGGCGGGCATTCCGGTCTGGATCAGCGCCCGTTCATCATCTTGTCGATCATGTTCCTTGCCTGGCTCAACTATCGCGGGGTGCTGGCGACGCTCAACTTCAACCTGGTGATCACCGCCTTTGCGTTTCTCGCGATTATCCTCTTGTTCCTTGTGACCGCGCCCTGGTCGGACGCCAGCCCGATGCGCCACGCCGAGTTGATGACCGGCCTGCCCTATGGCTGGCTTGGCGTGCTGGCGGCGATGCATTTCGGCCTTTGGTTCTACCTGGGGATCGAGGGGACGACCCAGGCGGCGGAAGAGGTACGTTCGCCAGCGCGTTCCCTGCCTTTTGGCACCCTGGCCGGGATCATGACGCTGCTGATCGCGGCGACGCTGACCTGGTATGTCGGCGTCGGGCTTATGCCTTGGGAATATCTGGGGCAGGCGGGTGTCCCGCTGTTTGACGCCGCGCGTTTGTCGGGAAGCAATTTCCTGATGGTCATCCTTGGGATAGGCACGCTTTTTGCCACGCTCGCTTCGGCCAATGGCTGTATCAACGATGCGTCGCGGGCGTGGTTTGCCATGGGGCGCGACCGCTATCTGCCCTCGTGGTTTGGCGCGGTCCATCCGGTCTACCGGACGCCCTACCGGTCTATCATCTTTCTTGTACCTATCGCCTTGCTGTTCGCGCTGAAGGTGCCCTTGGATCAGATCATCACCTTCTCGATCCTCTCGGGCTTGCTGGAATATACGTTCATGCCCATCAACATGATCCTGTTCCGCAAGAAATGGCCGCTCGACACGATCAAGCGCGGCTATGTTCACCCGTTCCATCCGGTTCCGGCGATCGTGCTTCTGGCGCTTTGCGGGGTCACCTATTTCGCGGTGTTCCTTGGCTATGGTACGCAGTTGGTCGCGATGGTGGTCTTTTACATCATCGTTTCGCTGTGGTTCCACTTCTGGCGCTATCGCTTTGTGAACAGGGGGGCACAGTTCACCATGCCCTGGCCAAGGCCGAACGGCTATTGACCGGACCTGTCTGAAAATCCGGTGGCCCGCTGCATGGCGGACCATCGCCGTCAAAGGGGGGGCGTCGGTGCTCGAAAGTCTTGGTCTGGCAGCATTGGCCGCCGCGACGGGGGGCACGGCCTTGACGCTTGCCTGGCGCGATCGGGGTGCCGGCAAGGAACGCCGCACCGCGCGTGCCACCTATCTCGATCGCTGCCAGACATTGTTCGATACCCCATTGATGGGCCGGGCCCCGACGGGTTTTGCGCGCCTATCGGGCACCTACCAGAACCGCACCTTTGATATCCAGGCCCTGCCGGATACGCTGACCTTCCGGAAATTGCCCTGCCTTTGGCTACTGGTCACAATAGCGGAGCCGATGCCGGTCAGCTCGACGATCGACATCATGTTGCGCCCCACAGGGTCCGAGACATTCTCGAATTTCGGATCATTGCCAGTTCACCTTGATCCTATCCCCGGCCTGCCGCCGGAGGCCGCGATCCGCACCGATGATCCGGACGGCCTGCCACCCGCTTCGGTCCTGCAAGAAAATCTTGGCCTTTTTGCCTCTGACCGGGTCAAGGAACTGGTGATATCGCCCAAGGGCCTGCGCATTACCTTTCTGGCAGAGGAAGCCAACAGGGCGCGCTATCTTCTCTACCGCGATGCGGAGTTGGGGATGACCCCGTTGTCACAAGAAAGTCTGCGCCCGCTTCTCGACCAACTGGTGCGGCTTGCCGCCACCATCGACGCCGCCAGCGGCAAGGAGAGCCTTAGATGACCAAAGGTGCGAAACCGGTTGATCCAAGGCTGGTCTTTGCCGCCGCGATCATTTTGCCAGGAACCGGTCAGGTCCTGAACCGCGAACCGGTGCGCGGGCTGATCTTCCTGTTCTTCATCCTGCTCCTTGGCGGGTTCACCCTCAAGACCGCAGCGCCGGAGGTATCCTTGATCGGCAAATATTCTGGCGGGATCTTTGTCTGGGCAATGGCGATCTACGACGCATACAAGCGTGCTCGTATCCGCTATGAGATCTGGAAGTACCAAGCCTGAAGGGGCGCACGGATCGTCAAACATTTGCCGCGCGTTGGCGCCTTCCGGGAAATGCCGATTTGGCAGTGTCAGCCGTCTGGGCGATGGCGAGCAGCATATTTCACCATGATCTCCTCCAATACCCTTTGGGCATTGGCCATGCGTGCGCCAACCGGGAAGACGCATTCAAAGGCAGCGTTGTAGGAATAAAGCTCTGACGACAGGGCTTTCAACCGGCCTTGCCGCACCCAGACCTCGGCGCATTGCGCGGGAAGGTGGCCAATGAATCGCCCCGAGAGGATGGCGGCGGCGATCCCCTCCATATTGCCGCTATGCAGGTGGTTTTTCTTCGGCTTAAGGTTCCCGGGCCGAAGTGCGCCGCCATAATAGGACCGGGCCGCATATTCGAACTCTTCAAGCTCGCTTTCCTCCGGCTCCTCTTCCCGATCAAAGAGCGGATGACCCTTGCCGCAGTAAAGCGTCTGGAATTCATCGAACATCTTGAGATAGCGCAAGCCCGGCACATGGTTGGGGAAGGTATGCAGGCCCATATGCAGTTTCTGTTCCAGTACAAGCCGTTCAATCTCTAGCGGGTCCATCACATTCAACTGCACCACGACGGCAGGCATCCGGTCGCGCATTTCGGCCAAAATCTCATCCATCTGGAAATCGCGGCTGCCCAGAAGCGAGTCGGCAGTGGCGATCCGCAACTCACCGCTCAAATCGCCACGCACGCCGTTCACCTTGCCGACAAAGGCATCGCAATCCTGGATCAGGTCGCGCGCGTATTTGTAAACCTCCCGCCCCTCGTCGGTCAGGGCGAAACCGGCGCGACCCCGGCGGCACAGCCGCAGCCCCAGTCGGGTTTCAAGGTCGATCATCTGGGTGCTGATCGTCGACTGGCTGACATTCAGCGCGATTTGCGCCTGCGAAAAGCCGCCCGAATCCGCTACAGCCATAAAGACCCGCAATAGATGCAGATCGGGGTTTGAGATCGCGGTAAGCATAGGCTGCATTCCTACGATAGATGTCGATGTTTCCATGTTTTATCATGGATTGTATCGCAGTAAACAAGCGAGGAGTTTGGAGGGGAAAAGGCAGGAAGGCCCCGCATCGTGTCAGAATTTCGCTCCCCCGCCAGCCCCGACATGCTCGCCCCCCGCTATACGGGTCTGGCCACATTCATGCGGGCACCCGTGGCGCAAAGCCTTGAGAATATTGATATCGGCCTTGTGGGCATCCCCTATGACGGGGCGTTGACCAACCGGCCCGGCGCCCGCCATGGCCCGCGTGAGGTGCGCAACCAATCCAGCCTGATGCGCGCCATCAACCATGCGACGCGGGTGAACCCTTATGAACTTTGCCGGGTCGCCGATGTCGGGGATATTCCCTTTCACGCGGTCTTCGATATCGAAAAGACCCATGCGGAGATCACAGCCTTCATCGCCGCCATGGTCAAGGCCGGGATCGTGCCGCTTTCGTGCGGGGGTGATCATTCCGTCAGCCTGCCAATCTTGCGGGCGCTGGCAAGGGAGCCTTTGGCCTTCATCCATATCGACGCCCATACCGATACCTGGGACAGTTTTCAGGGCTCCAAGTTCAACCATGGCGCCCCTTTTCGCCGCGCGCACGAGGAGGGGCTGATCGACGCGGCCCGCACGGTGCAGATCGGCATTCGCGGTGCGCAAAACGTCTCCGAAGGGTGGGATTATTCGGCTAAGGCCGGCATGCGGGTGATGTTCGTGGAAGAGGTGCAGGCGCGCGGCATCGCGGCGATTGTGGAGGAAACCCGGCGCATTGTCGGCGACCGGCCTGTCTATCTCAGCTTTGACATCGACAGTATCGATCCGGCCTTTGCCCCCGGCACCGGCACGCCTGAGATCGCCGGGCTGACCACGCCCGAGGCGCTGGCGCTGATCCGCGGTTTTCGCAATCTGAACTATGTCGGCGCCGATATGGTCGAAGTGTCGCCGCCCTTCGATATCGGCGGGCTGACGGCGCTGACCGGCGCGACGGTGCTCTATGAATTGCTCTGTGTTCTGGCAGAGGCGGTCAGCGCGCGGTGAAGCGGCCCATGCAGTCAGGATCAGCCGCCGCCAATCCGCCGCCTGCCCCCGAACAGGGTGGGCTTGCCGGTGCCTATGTGCCGATGGAGGCGCCGCGCGCCCTGACGCTGGCCCGAGATATTTTCGGCCTTTCCGGCACGCTGAAACGGTTCGAGACGGAAAAGGACGATACTTTTCGCCTGACCTGCCCTGACGGGCGGAAATTGGTGCTGAAGATCGCCAATCCCGAAGAGCCGCTGGCCGAGATCGACTTTCAAAACGCCATCCTGCGGCATGTGGAGGCGCGCGATCCGACGATCCCGATCCCGCGGATCATCCCCACCACGGATGGCCGGGATATCGCCGCGATCACGGATGTCGACGGCTCCCGCCGCCATGTGCGGATGCTGACCTATATCGAGGGCACGCCGCTTGACCAGACCAGTTCCTCCCCCGGCGAAAGGGTTCAGATCGGCCGGATGCTGGCGCGTCTGCGCTATGGGACCGAAGGGTTTTCGCACCCGGCTGAGGGGCGCTATTACGCCTGGAATGTGCAGAACCTGCTGACGCTGGAACCTTTATTGGCCGAGGTTGTGGACCCGGGCCAACACCGCGCCCTGACCCTTGGCCTTGAGCGTTTCCGCCTGATAGAGCCGCGTCTTCGCCGTTGCCGCACGCAGGTTCTGCATAATGATTTCAGCAAGTCCAACATCGTCGTCGATCATGATGACCCGGCCTTTGTCAAAGGCATCATCGATTTCGGCGATGCGGTCAAAACAGCGATTGCGGTGGATGTGGCGACGGCGCTGCTGAACCAGCTGCCCGAAAATCCGCACGAAGATCTCTTTTGCCGCGGCCGCGACATCATGGAAGGCTATCTGACCATCGCCGAACTGACGGAGGAGGAGCTGGCGCTGATCCCGCATCTCGTCATGGCGCGGGTTATTACCCGTGCCTTGCTGACTTTATGGCGAACAAGGCTGTTTCCTGACAACGAACGCTATATCATGCGCAATACCGGGCAGGGCTGGCATCAGCTTGACTGGTTTCTGGCCAGGTCGCCCGATCAGGTCTCGGACATTCTGATGCCCTTTTCGACGGAAGGCCGAAAGCAATGAATATCAGTCACAAACGCGGCAAGATGGTCAACGGGTTTGATCCCGAACAGGCGGACCGGCTTGACGCGCGCACCCGCGCCCTTGTCAGCCGCCGCGCCCGGCTTCTTGGCCCCGCCTACCGGCTTTTCTATGCCGAACCGGTGGAGTTCGCCCGCGCAAAGGGTGTCTTCATGTATGATGC
The DNA here is from genome assembly GCA_049646265.1 of Paracoccaceae bacterium. Taxonomy (GTDB): domain Bacteria; phylum Pseudomonadota; class Alphaproteobacteria; order Rhodobacterales; family Rhodobacteraceae; genus TMP-24. The sequence continues at coordinate 5,238 of JBARVM010000078.1, read as the reverse complement.
CGAAGGGCGGGAATATCTTGATGCCTATAACAATGTGGTCTCGGTCGGCCATTGTCATCCGCAGGTGAATGCCGCCGTCGCCGCGCAGATGGAGGTGCTTTGCACCCATACCCGTTACATGCAGGAGGGTATTCTCGATTTCGCCGAGACGCTTCTGGCGAGTTTCGAGGAGGAGATCAGCCATGTGATGTTCACCTGTACGGGGTCAGAGGCGAATGATCTGGCGCTGCGCATGGCAAAATATCACACCGGCCACGAAGGGATCATCGTCACGTCAGAGGCCTATCACGGCAATTCCGAGCTGACGGCGGGCTTTTCGCCCTCGATGGGTGAAAATTCGCGATTGGGCACATGGGTGCGGCGGGTACCGGCGCCGGATACCTACCGGGTTGATGTCGCCAATATGGGCGAATGGATGGCGGCGCAGATTACCGAACAGGTGCGCGATCTGGAACGGCGCGGGCAGGGGCTTGCAGCCTTTATCGCCGACGGGATTTTCGCGTCAGACGGTATTTTCCCCAATGATCCCGGCCTGTTGAAGCCGGTGATAGAGGCGGTGCACAGGGCAGGGGGCGTCTATATCGCCGACGAGGTGCAATGCGGTTTTGCCCGTACCGGCACGCATATGTGGGGCTACCAGCGCCATGGGGTGGTGCCAGATATCGTCTCGATGGGCAAGCCGATGGGCAATGGCTATCCGGTCGCGGGCATTGCGCTGCGGCCGGCCGTGGCGGCGGAATTCGGCCATGACATGCGCTATTTCAACACGTTCGGCGGCAATAGCGTGGCGATGGCCGCGGCGCAGGCAACGCTGGCGGTGGTGGAGGAAGAGGGGCTGCAGGAAAACGCCCGTAAGGTCGGCGCGATCCTGATGTCTGGCCTCAGGGATCTGATGAAGCAGGATGAGCGGATCGGCGATGTGCGCGGCGCAGGTCTTTATCTTGGCGTCGAAATGGTGAAAAGCCGCGAGACCCGCGAACCCGACAGCGCGCTGGCGCTGGCGCTCGTCAATGAGATGCGCGGCCGCCGGGTGCTGATTTCTGCCACCGCTTTCAACGCCAATGTGTTGAAGATCCGGCCGCCTTTGACCTTTTCGCCCGACAATGCCGACCGGTTCCTGACAGAACTTTCCGGTGCATTGAAAGCCACACGCTGAAAGTCACACTCAGCTAGGCCTTGCCGATCAGTTCCGGCGGCACCTGCGGTTCGCTGTGATAGGGGATGCGGTCCACGCGGGGTGCGTAGGCGCCGCTTGCCGCGAGGCCCGCGACATGGGCGGCGATCTCTTCCATCTTGGCGAACCAGACTTCGCCTGTCGACAGCATGTAGTCGATCATCTTTTCAACCCTTTGCCAGCGCGACAGGCGCCCGCTGACAAAAGGGTGCCAGACGCCGACCCATAGCCCGCCGGGGCAGGCGCGCAACGCCTCGAATTCGGCCATGAACACCTCCATTGCCCGGTCCGGAGGCATGACCTGAAACATATAGTCGAGATCGGGGGCATGCACATAGGGTGGCCAGTCATCGGTAGCCCAGCTGACGGGCAGTTCCATCACCCGGCCCGCGGGGGTTTCCAGAAAATAGGGCACTTCATCCCCCATCAGCGAACTGTCATAGACGAACCCTTCGCGCGCCAGTAGTTCCGGCGTCTTGACCGACATGTGATAAAGCGGGGAGCGGTTGCCGCGCGGGCGCTTGCCTGTGTGCTTTTCGATGATCTCGATCGAGCGACACATCCAGTCATGCTCCTGCGCCGGGCTAAGGCTGTTCGGGGCTTCGTGGATATAGCCGTGATAGCCGATCTCATGCCCGTCCTTCACGATTGCCTCGACCGCTTTGGGGTGGTTCTCGATGCACCAGGCGGGGATGAAGAAGCTTTGTTTCAGCCCGTAGCGGCGATAGGTGTCGAGTATGCGCGGGATCGCCACATCGGGGCCGTAGCGCAGCATCGAGGTTGCCGAAAGCTTGTTGGCGGCATTGGGGCCATGGTGGATATGGACAAGGCTGTCGGCATCCATATCAAGCGTGATCGCGCAGGCGACTTTCGCGCCACCCGGCCAGGGCACTGGTCTTTGCAGCATCATTCGCCTCCCTCTGTCAAAGCATCACTGCGCCGCCATTTGGGCTGATGGTCTGGCCAGTGAAATAGCCTGCATCTGGCCCGCAAAGGAACCGGATCAGCCCGGCGATCTCTTCGGGCTTGCCAACCCTACGCAGGGGCACGTCCATTTCCTTGTCGATCCATTCCTGCGACATGTTTTCCAAGGCCAGCATCGGCGTATCGATCGGCCCCGGCGCCACCGCATTCACCAGAATGTCTGGCGCCATTTCGCGCGCCAAGGCCCGGGTCAGGCCGACAACGCCCGCCTTGGAGGCGCAATAGGCCGAGAAATCGGCGCGCCCCAGATAGGCCAACTCGGAAGAGACAAGAATGATCCGGCCCGCCGCGGCTGGCTTCATCATCCGCGCCGCACCCTGCGCGATCAGGAAGGAGCCGCGCAAGTTGACCCGGATGATCCGGTCGAACTCGGCAACCTTCAGATCGGTGATCTTGCCTTCTGACAGGATCCCCGCGGCATTGATTGCAAAGTCGAGCACGCCCTCGCGGGCCTTGATGGCATCGAACAATGCGTCGACATTTGCCGGGTCAGAGACATCGCCCTTCAGTCCGCGCACCGCACCGCCTGCATCGGCGATGGCGGAAAGCGTGGAACCAAGATCGCCACGGTCGAACAGGATCACCCGTGCGCCCGCGCGCGCCAGCGCCAGCGCCGTCGCGGCACCAATCCCCTGCGCGGCGCCCGTCACCAATGCGGTCTTGCCTGCCAGTTCCTTCTTGTTCATTGCATCAGCTCCCCCCGATCCACGGTAAAGGACTGCCCGGTGATATTGTCGGCGGCGGGCCCGGCAAGGAAGAGATACATGTCAACCATGTCCTGCGGTTCCATCAGCCCGTCGAGCGCCTGCGCCGCGACGATCTCTTGCAGAAGATCCGCCTCTGTCCGCTCCTGCCGCGCCGCCATGGAGGAAAGCGACCGCATGGAAGCGATGGTGCGCACCCAGCCCGGGCAAACGGCGTTGACCGAGATGCGCCGGGGTGCCAGTTCCTGCGCCAGCGACCGCGTCAGCCCGATCACCGCATGTTTGGAGGCGCAATAGGCGCTGAACTCCGCCACCGCCGTCTTGCCCCACATGGAGGCGGTGTTTACCACCCGCCCGCCATCGGGGATCTTGGGCAAAAGCCGCCGGGTGACGGAAAAGGTGCCGATGACATTGATCTCGACGATGCGGCGAAACATCTCGTCAACCCGTTCGGACGGGTCGGTGATCGGCGTGATATATTCAAGACCTGCATTGTTCACCAACACATCAACCCGCTCCACCTTCTCTGCCAGCCGCGCCACATCTGCGAGGTTGGCGATATCGCAGGTCAGGCCGCGTACCGCACGGCCATAGCTTTCGGCCAATGCCGCAGCCACTTCTGGCGTATCTTCTTCCAAGGCGGCGATGGTCAGATCGGCGCCGGCCTTCAGGAACCCCTCTGCCAGCCCATAGCCGATGCCGCGGTTCGCCCCGGTGATCACCACCTTCTTGCCTGATAGATCTATGCTCATTTCAACCCGCCTCTGTTGTCTGGCGATATTCGGCGCGAATGATTTCCAGGATGTCGTTGCGAAGGGAAAAGAAGGTCTGCATATCTGCCGCACTGCCATGGCGGCGGTCCGCCGGCAGCAGGCTGTTCACGTCGATCACCTTTACCACCCGCGCGGGGCGCGCCGAAAAGATCACGATACGGTCGGCCAAGAGGATCGCCTCTTCCACATCGTGGGTGACGAAGATCGTGGTCTTCTTTTCGCTCCTGTTGATCTCCATCAGCTGAAACTGCAGATGTTCGCGCGTCTGGGCATCAAGCGCGCCAAAAGGTTCGTCCATCAAAAGCACATCGGGCGAAGAGGCGAGCGTCCGCGCTATCGCCACCCGCTGCCGCATGCCGCCAGAAATCCGGTTGGTGTAGAAATCGGCATAGGCCGACAGGCCGACCATGGACATATAGTGATCGGTGATCTCGGCCTTTTCTGCGGCGGTTATGTCCTTGCGATAGCGGGTGCCGAACCTGATATTGTCGCGCACGCTAAGCCAAGGGAAAGAGGAATAGGACTGAAAGACCATGCCTCGGCGCCGGTCCGGCCCCGCCAGAAGGTCGCCCGCCAGCCGGATCGTGCCCTGATCCTGCCGTTCCAACCCACCGACGATACGCATCAGCGTGGTCTTGCCGCAGCCCGAGGGGCCAAGGAACATCACCATCTCCCCCTCGGCTATTGTCAGCGACAGGGGCAGGACGACCTTGGTTTCGGTCTTGCCGTTGTCGGACCAGTAGGTCTTGGTCACATCGGAGATTTCGATGAAATTATCCATGGATCACCGGCGCAGATAGGAAAAAAGCCGCGCATGGGCAAAGCGGAAGGCCTGATCGGTCAGAAGCCCGATAATGCCAATGGCAATGATCCCGGCCATGACCTCGGGCGTTTTCACGAAGCGGCGCAGGGACCAGATCATATGGCCGATACCCGAATTGGCGGCGACGATTTCGGCGATGATCAGATAGGTCCAGCACCAACCGAGGGTGATGCGCAGATTGTCGACCATATTGGGCAGGGCAGCCGGGATTATGATATGGCGCATGATCTCGCCATTGGTGGCGCCCAGCGTATGGCCGGATTCGATATATTCCGTCGGCACACGCTTGGTATCGTCGGCGATAAGCAGGATGAGCTGAAAGAAGGTGCCCATCCAGAGAACCGCGATTTTCGAGGTTTCGCCCACGCCGAACCAGATCACCAGCAGTGGCACCAGCGCAGGTACCGGCAGGTAGCGGACGAAATCGATGAACGGTTCCAGAATAGCACCGATAGCGCGGTAGGTGCTCATCAGCAGGCCCAATGGCAGCGCGATGATGACCGAAAGGAGAAAGGCAAACCAGACGCGCCCGACGCTGACTATGATGTCAGAGGCAAAGTCGCGTTCGGTGAACAACCTGACAAAGGCGCTTGCCACGGCAAAGGGGGTTGGCAGGAACTCCGGCCGGATGGCGCCAGAGGCAGCAGTGACGTGCCAGATCGTCAAAAAAAGGACAAAGCCGAAAACGCCGAGCGTAAGTTCCGTCCGGCGGGGTAGCGCTTGGCGAAAGGAAAGCAGCGATTTCAGCACCAGTCTTACCTTCCCACCCTTCACAGGCTA
>JBARVM010000077.1:0-1630 GCA_049646265.1 Paracoccaceae bacterium | reverse complement strand
CACCTGCACCGGCGACGGCGCCGGCATGGTGGCGCGCCAGGGCCTGCCCTTGCAGGACATGGAGTTCGTGCAGTTTCACCCCACCGGGATCTACGGCGCGGGTTGCCTGATCACGGAAGGCGCGCGGGGCGAGGGCGGGTACCTGACCAACTCCGAAGGCGAACGGTTCATGGAGCGCTATGCGCCGACCTACAAGGATCTGGCCAGCCGCGACGTTGTCAGCCGCTGCATGACGATCGAGATCCGCGAGGGCCGTGGCGTTGGCCCGAACAAGGATCATATCCATCTACACCTGAACCACTTGCCGCCGGAAACGCTTGCCCTGCGCCTGCCGGGCATCTCGGAATCGGCGCGCATCTTTGCCGGGGTCGATCTGACCAAGGAGCCGATCCCGGTTCTGCCGACGGTGCATTACAACATGGGCGGCATTCCCACGAACTATTGGGGCGAGGTGCTGGCACCGACGAAGAAGAACCCCGACGCCGTGGTGCCCGGCCTGATGGCGGTGGGCGAGGCGGGTTGCGCATCCGTTCACGGGGCCAACCGGCTTGGGTCGAACTCGCTCATCGACCTTGTGGTCTTCGGCCGCGCCGCCGCGATCCGGGCCGGTGAAGTTGTGAACCCGAAGGAGCGTAACCAGCCGGTCAATGTGGCTGAGGTGGACAAGGCGCTGGACCGGTTCGACGGGTTCCGCAATGCCGATGGCGCGGTGCCGACCGCCGATCTGCGTCTTGAGATGCAGAAAACCATGCAGGCCGATGCCGCTGTCTTCCGCACCGACAAGACGCTGGCCGAGGGCGTGCAGAAGATGGGCGCGGTTGCGGCCAAGATGGCTGATCTGAAGGTCACCGACCGCAGCCTTGTCTGGAATTCCGACCTGATGGAGACGCTGGAACTGGCGAACCTCATGCCCAACGCGCTGGCGACGATCACGGCGGCCGAGGCGCGCAAGGAGAGCCGCGGCGCCCATGCGCATGAGGATTATCCGAACCGCGACGACAAGAACTGGCGCGTTCATTCGCTGGCCCATGTCGATGGCGCCAAGGTCACCCTTTCAACCCGCCCTGTACATCTTGATCCGCTGACCAGTCAGGCCGAGGGCGGCATTGATCTGAAGAAGATCGCCCCCAAGGCGCGGGTCTACTGATGCAGCGCGCGCGCTCAACTGTCTGTCGCGCGGTCATGTTCCGCCCGGCCAGTTACCCGGTTGGGGGCGCGGTGTGACCTTGATCAGAACAGCAAGGACGAAGCTTCGCAACGAGACAAGGGTAATTGCCGAGCCCGGGTTTCCGGCGGTCGGCACGGCCCATTATCTACCGTATCTTGAACAGCTTCACAGGAAGCTGAAGCCAAAGGTCTATTTCGAGATCGGAACGGAAAGTGGTGCGAGTCTGGCCTATGCGACCTGCACATCCATTGCCGTTGATCCGGACTTTCAACTGCAGGCCGATGTATCGCGCAACAAACCGGAATTGCACCAGTTTCAGGGGACCAGCGATGATTTCTTTGCCTCAAGGCTGCTGGACAGGCTGGGGCTGAAGATCGATCTGGCCTTTCTGGACGGAATGCACCTGTTCGAATATCTCCTGCGGGATTTCATCAATACTGAACGACACATGGCCCCCGACGG
>JBARVM010000076.1:0-8308 GCA_049646265.1 Paracoccaceae bacterium | reverse complement strand
CATCTTGGCAATCAGCGCCCCACGGTCCGATCCGCGTGCAACCTCATATTGCTGCGGCGCCAACATGCCCTCGCCCGGAATATCCTTGATCTCGCCGGTCAGAAAGGCGGCCCCGTTCAGTGCGTTGACCACTTGCCAGCTGGTAACCCCCTCGGCAACCGTGACCCGCAAGCGCACATCCTGATCGTCGATATATTGTGCATAATCCGCAGGCAGCTCACCCGCCGCCGGATCAAAGGTCATCACCTCTGTCAGTGCCTCCGTGGCCGGATCAAAGGCGCTGACCCTGATATCGGTGCCGGTCACGCCAATCCGGTAATTGATCTCGGCGCCACAGGTCGAAACCCCGGCCCCGGTGACGATCATGACGATATCGTTCATCGAGGCCCCGGCCGGCACCAGATATGACCCCGCCTTTAGCGCCTTTGACCGGCCCGAATAATCCACCCCGACCTTGAAGATATAGGGCCAGGTGATCGCGCCCTGCTCCTCCAGCTTGCCAGCCAGCTTACGAAAGGTCGTACCACTTTCCACCTTCAGGCAAATGGGGCTGACCAGCGGCCCCGGCCCGCTATACTGGTTGCGTCCCCAACCCGCCACCGCCGCCAAGGCCATAAGGCCAAGGATGGTGATGGTCAGGAAATTGGCGACAATATGCTTCCACATCACTCCGCAACCCGGCCCAGAACCAACGAGGCATTGGTGCCGCCAAAGCCAAAGGAGTTTGACAGGGCCACGTCGATCTTGCGTTTGACCGCCTTGTTGGGTGCCAGATCCAGCTTTGGAGCCACTGCGGGATTATCAAGGTTGATGGTTGGCGGCGCGGTCTGGTCGCGGATCGCCAGCACACAGAAAATTGCCTCTACCGCACCTGCAGCACCCAACAAATGCCCGATCGCCGACTTGGTCGATGACATGGTGGCCTTGACCGCCGCATCGCCCAAGAGGCGTTCCACCGCGCCAAGCTCGATTGTGTCGGCCATGGTCGAGGTCCCATGCGCATTGATATAGTCGATCTGGTCGGCCGAAATGCCCGCCCGCTTCAAAGCCATCTGCATGGAGCGGTAGCCGCCCTCGCCATCCTCGGACGGGGCAGTGATATGATGCGCATCGCCAGACAGGCCATAGCCCAACACCTCGGCGTAAATCTTGGCGCCACGGGCCTTGGCATGCTCATATTCCTCCAGCACGACAACGCCCGCACCCTCACCCATGACAAAACCGTCACGATCCTCGTCATAGGGGCGGCTGGCTTTCTCTGGCGCATCGGGGCGCTTGGTCGACAGGGCGCGGCAGGCATTGAAACCCGCAATTCCGATTTCAGAGATCGGGCTCTCGGCGCCCCCGGCCACCATTACGTCGGCATCTCCCCACTGGATCAACCGGGCGGCATCGCCAATGGCATGCGCACCGGTCGAACAGGCGGTCACCACCGCATGGTTCGGCCCCTTGAATCCATATCTGATCGACACCTGGCCAGAGATCAGATTGATCAAAGCGCCGGGAATAAAGAAGGGCGACACGCGCTTGGCACCCTTTTCCTTGATCAGAACCGCCGTTTCGGCGATGGAATTCAGCCCGCCAATGCCGGAACCGATCATCACGCCTGTCCGCTGGCGGCTTTCCTCATCCTCGGGCATCCAGCCGGAATCCTCGACCGCCATCTGTGCGGCCGCCATGCCATAGACGATGAACTCATCGACCTTGCGGCGGTCCTTCGCCTCCATCCAGTCGTCCGGGTTGAACGTGCCGTCGCTGCCATCACCAAAGGGTATTTCGCAGGCATAAGTAGTCTGCACGCCCGATGTATCGAACCTTGTGATAGGCCCGGCCCCCGACTGGCCCGCGATCAGGCGTTTCCAGGTCTCTTCAACACCGCAGGCAAGCGGCGTGACCATTCCAAGTCCTGTAACGACAACCCGACGCATCGGCAGCTCCTTGCAAGTTTTGGTTCAGTTTCCTGATACACGCGGCACCCAGCAGGCGCAACAAATCAGCGGCAGGCGGCGAAAGATTGCCAGCACTGGCAAGGTTGCCCATCCACGCCCTTGTCCAAAGAAAAACGGCACCCCGAAAGGTGCCGTTTAGGGTGGAATTTCGATGCCATCAGGCCGCGGCAGAGATGAACTTCACCGCATCGCCAAAGGTCTGGATGGTTTCGGCGGCATCATCGGGAATCTCGATACCGAACTCTTCTTCAAAGGCCATGACCAGTTCAACTGTGTCCAGGCTGTCTGCACCCAGATCATCGATGAACGAGGCGCCCTCGGTTACTTTGTCAGCCTCGACGCCCAAATGCTCGACGACGATCTTTTTTACGCGATCTGCGATGTCGCTCATGTTCATTCCTCTACAGTGCAGGGCTACTGCCCCTAATTTCGTTTGTTGCTCTTATCGAAGAGGCGATGCCCCCGCAAGGCGGATTTCCCCAAACCGCGGCGAAGTTGCCTCCGCCAAGCCCGCGCCGCCTATAACACAGTCTAGACCTGACGCAAACGCTTTCGCAATGCCTCAAATCCACCCGCAGCGGCGCCGGATCAGATCATCGACATGCCGCCATTGACATGCAGGGTGGCGCCGGTCACGTAACCCGCCTCTTCGCTGGCAAGGTAAAGGGCCGCTGCGGCGATGTCATCCGCCGCCCCCATGCGTCCCGCAGGGATGGCGCCCAATATCTTCGCCTTTTGTTCGTCATTAAGTTTGTCGGTCATGGCCGTCGCGATGAAACCCGGCGCAATACAGTTGACGGTGATATTGCGGCTGGCGACCTCCGCCGCCAACGATTTCGACATGCCGACCATCCCGGCCTTGGAGGCGGCATAATTCCCCTGCCCTGCGTTGCCAGTAGCCCCGACAACCGACGAGATATTCACGATCCGGCCCCAACGCGCCTTCATCATCCCGCGCAAGACACCCCGGCAAAGGCGGAAGGTAGAGGTCAGATTGACCTCGATAACCGACGCCCATTCCTCGTCCGACATCCGCATGAAGAGATTGTCACGCGTCACACCGGCATTATTGACCAGAATATCGACCGCGCCCATCGTGGCAGAGGCCTGTTTGACCAGCGCCTCCACCGCCTCTGCATCGGCAAGATTGCAGGTCAGCACATGCGCCCTGCTGCCAAGTTCCGCCGCAAGCTCTGCCAGCGGCGCCTCGCGGGTGCCCGACAAGGCCACGGTTGCACCGGCGCCATGCAGCGCGCGGGCGATCGCCGCCCCGATACCGCCCGAGGCCCCGGTGATCAGTGCCGACTTTCCGCTAAGTTCAAACATATCTATCTCCCTTGGCGGGCTGTTCCGCCTATCTGTCTTGATCGCCCTGCGCCGGTGACCCGGGCCGCAGGATCAGCCCTTCAGGGCGACTACATCCTCTGGCGTGCCAACGGCCCGGCATTCGGCCTCCTTGGCAATGCGCCGAATCATGCCAGATAGGGCCTTGCCCGCGCCAATCTCGCAAAATTCCGTCACGCCTTGCGCCGCCATCCATTCCACCGATTCCCGCCAGCGCACCGATCCGGTGACCTGCTCGACCAGAAGGTTGCGGATCACTTCGGGGTCATCCACCGCCACGGCGCGCACATTGGCTACCAGCGGCACCGCTAGCGCCCTTACCTCCACTTCGGCCAGCGCTTCGGCCATGGCCCGCGCCGCAGGCTCCATCAGCGCGCAGTGAAAGGGTGCCGATACCGGCAGCAGGATAGCACGCTTGGCACCCTTGGCCTTGGCAATCTCCAGCGCCCGCTCGACCGCGGCCTTATGGCCCGAAACAACCACCTGTGCGGGATCATTGTCATTGGCCGCCTGACAGACTTCGCCCTGCGCTGCCTCTGCCGCGACCGCACTTGCCGCCTCGAAATCCAGCCCCAAAAGCGCCGCCATGGCGCCAACACCCACAGGCACCGCTTCCTGCATAGCCCGGCCGCGCAGACGCAACAGCCGCGCCGTGTCGGCAAGGCTCAGCGCGCCCGCCGCGCAAAGGGCGGAATATTCACCCAGCGAATGACCAGCGACATAGGCGGCAGAGGTGACAGGGATCCCCTCCGCCTCCAGCGCCCTCAGGGCCGCGATGGAAGTTGCCATCAACGCGGGCTGGGCATTGGCGGTCAGGGTCAGCGCCTCGGCCTCGCCATGCCAGATGAGGTCCGACAGTTTTTCGCCCAGTGCCGCATCCACCTCGTCAAAGACCGCCTGCGCGGCCGGATAGGCCTCCGCCAGGGCGCGGCCCATGCCGATCACCTGCGCGCCTTGCCCGGGAAATACCATCGCTCTGCTCATACTGCCCCCTCCCTTGGTGCTTTTTCACGGCATAACCCGCCAGCCGCACACACGCAATGTTCACGAGTGCACGCAAGAAGCAGGTTACACCGCGCGAGCGCCCGTCATAATATCCGCTACGAAACAGCAACAAAGGATCCCCCATGGCGATAGCCAATACCAACAACAGTTATGGCAGTATCGCCCGGATCCTGCACTGGCTGACCGCCCTCCTGATCCTGACAGCCATCGCGCTCAGCTTTATTATCGACGCCTTGCCCCGCCAGTCCGCGGCAGAGGTTCAACAGCTTTTCCTTGTCTATTCGCTGCACAAGACCACCGGTATCGCCGCCTTCTTCACGGCCATAGCGCGGATCCTCTGGGCGATCAGCCAGCCACGACCCGCGCCGATCCATGCCGAGCGCCGGCTTGAAACGTTCGCGGCAGAGGCGGTGCATTGGTCGCTTTACCTTGCCATGCTGGTTATGCCGATCTCCGGTTGGCTCGGTCATTCGGCTGTCAGCGGCTATGCGCCGATCCTTTGGCCCTTCGGCCAGTCCCTGCCTTTCGTGCCGCAATCGGAAACCCTTGAAAAGATGTTCTTTTCCGTTCATGGCGCGGCGGCAAAACTGCTTTACCTTTCGCTCGCCCTGCATGTCGCGGGTGCGCTGAAACATGCGCTGATCGACCGCGATGCGACGCTGACGCGGATGATCAGCGGCAAGGGGCCCACACTTGCGCCGCACCGCCCGGCCGCCCTGCCCTTCCTTGTGGCCGGCGCTGGCTGGGCCGCCATCATCGCCCTTGGCCTGATCCTCGCCCCAGAGCCGGAGGCAGAGGTCCCGGCAACTGGCGAAAGTGCGGCAGAGGTCACAGGCGCGGCGATACCGGCAGGCAACTGGGCGGTGTCAACTGGCACGCTGACCTTTACCGTCACGCAGGCTCAGTCACCCCTCGTCGGCCATTTCGCTGACTGGACGGCGACCATCAACTATGACGAGGCTACGAGATCCGGCGCCGTTTCCGTGCTTATCCCCCTTTCGGGTATGACCATCGGCTCCGTCACCAAACAGGCGGCGGGTCCGGAATTTTTTGACATCGCCAACCACCCGACGGCGACTTTCACCTCAACCATTGCCGACGTTGACGGCCAGCTTGTGGCAGACGGCACGCTGAACCTGCACGGCACCGACATTCCGGTAAAACTGCCCTTCGACCTGACGATCACGGGCGACAAGGCAACAATGACCGGCCAGGTTCACCTCGACCGCCGCGATTTCGGTATTGGCATCAAATATGCCGACGAAACCACAGTCGGCTTTGCCGTCGTCATCGATGTGGGGTTGGAGGCCAAACGCACCCGGGCCGCCGAATAGCCTGTGGGGCAAACGCAAAGGGGCCACCGACATGGCCGGTGACCCCCTTTTTGTTCCGTTTTCCGGTCTACCCGGCTTTGCCGGCCTCGATCGAGATAGAAATCTTGACCTCGTCACTGACGTAAGGCGCATACATCTCCAACCCGTAGTCGGACCGCAACAACTCTGTCGTGGCGCTGAAACCAGCCCAAGGCTTGTTTTCCATCGGATGATCGCCGGCCTGATTCAAAACGGCGTCCAAGACAACAGTCTTGGTCACGCCGTTCAATGTCAGCTCGCCGGTGATCAGCGCGGTATTGTCGCCGGTAACCTCGATCGCGGTCGAGGAAAAGCTGACCATCTCGTCGTCCGTCGCATCAAAGAAGTCGGGCGACATGAAATGATCGAACCGTTCTTGCCAGCCGGTCATCATCGACTTGACCGGAAAGGACACGCTGACGCTAGATGCAGCCGGATCTTCCTGATCGAACATTATCTCGCCGTTCACACCCGAGAACATTCCCGATGTGGTCGAAAAGCCAAGGTGATTGTAGCTGAAATTGATCTGGCTATGGCTGGGATCCAGCACATATTTTTCTGGCGCGGCATGGGCGCCGGTTGCAAGCAACCCAACAATAGTGGCTAGCGCAATGGATTTCATGGGGCCGTCTCCTTGATAAGCTCAAAGATAAACGCCTAGCGGTTGTGCCACCCGCGAACCACCCACTCTACTACACAATAACTGTTCGTATCCGCACAGTCTTTCGTGCCATTTGCCCGCGTCCCTACCCTGTGCAGCTTTCGCTTGCATCCCCTGCCGCTTGCACTATAAGTCGCCATCCTTCCGCAGTTCATGCAACCGGCGAAGCCTCTCATAACGGGTCGCGGAAGGTTTGACCCGCCATTGAAGCCGCCCGATACGAAAAGGGAACCCATGCCGCTTTACGAGCATGTCCTCATCGCGCGTCAGGATCTTTCGAACGCGCAGGCCGAAGGCCTTATCGAACATTTCTCCGCAGTATTGACCGACAACGGCGGCAGCGTCGTGGGCACGGAATACTGGGGCGTCAAGACGATGGCCTACAAGATCAACAAGAACCGCAAGGGCCACTATGCCTTTCTGCGCACCGACGCGCCCTCTGCCGCCGTGCAGGAAATGGAACGTCTGGCCCGCCTGCATGACGACGTCATGCGCGTGATGACCATCAAGGTCGATGCGCACGAGGATGGGCCCTCCGTCCAGATGCAAAAGCGCGACGAACGGTCCGACCGTGGCGAAGGTGGCGATCGTGGCCCCCGCCCCGAACGTTTCGACCGTGGCGGCGATCGTGGTGGCGAACGCCGCTCTTTCGGCGACCGTCGTTAATCCGGCCCAGAGGAAAGGAACCTAAATCATGGCGAACAAACCGTTTTTCCGCCGCCGCAAGGTCTGCCCCTTCTCGGGCGACAATGCACCGAAGATCGACTACAAGGATGTCCGTCTTCTGCAGCGCTATATTTCCGAGCGTGGCAAGATCGTGCCCGCCCGTATCACCGCCGTTTCGGCCAAAAAGCAGCGTGAACTGGCGCAGGCGATCAAACGCGCCCGCTTCCTCGCCCTGCTGCCCTATGCCGTGAAATAAGGAGCCACGACAATGCAAGTGATCCTTCTTGAACGCGTGGCCAAGCTTGGCCAGATGGGTGAAGTCGTCAAAGTAAAAGACGGCTATGCCCGCAACTTCCTTTTGCCTCAGGGCAAGGCGCTGCGCGCCTCGGAAGCCAACATCAAAAGCTTCGAGGGCCAGAAGGCCCAGCTTGAGACCCGCAACCTCGAGACCAAGAAAGAGGCTTCGGCCCTGGCTGAAAAGCTCGACGGTCAGGTCTTTGTCATCATCCGCTCCGCTTCGGATGCTGGCGCGCTTTATGGTTCGGTAACGCCGCGCGATGCAGCCGACGCCGCAACCGAGGCCGGCTTCTCGGTCGAGCGCAAGCAGGTCGTCCTGCTGGCACCGATCAAGGCGCTTGGCATGCACAAGGTTGATGTCGTTCTGCACCCCGAAGTCAGCGCCTCCATCACGCTGAACGTGGCCCGCTCTGTTGAAGAGTCGGAACTGCAGGCCGCTGGCAAATCCATTCAGGAACTTGCCGCCGAAGCCGAAGCCGCAGCAGAGTTCGAGATTGCGGAGCTTTTTGACGATATGGGTGCTGCCCAGGACGGCGAAGACCTCTGATCTTTCGAAACTTTCCTAAAGATGACGCCGGGATTTTTCCCGGCGTTATTTTTTTGCCCTTGTGGCGGGCCGACAGTACCCCCGCTAGCCATTGAGGGCGGTAAAGCCGCCACATCCACGCATTTGCGCCGCTTTCATGTCGCGAATGTATCAGCGCTTCAATTCTTGCCCGCCTAGCCTTGGTCAAGAACCATGAAAGCACCGGATGACCCAAGCCCCCTCCCCCAATCTTCGGCGCGATAGCGGGCAGGGCATTGTCTGTCTTCTGGCCGGGATCGCAATCTTTTCGGTGCAGGATCTGATCCTGAAAGGGATCAGCGGCTCTTACCCGCTTTATCAGGCGATGGTGATACGCAGCCTGACTGCCCTGCCTTTGATGTTTGCCCTTGTCTGCATGAACGGCGGCCCCCGGACGCTGATCGCACCCGGTCTGTGGCAGATGATCTTGCGCGGCATCATCATGTGTGGTGCCTATTTCTGCTACTAC
>JBARVM010000075.1:0-2882 GCA_049646265.1 Paracoccaceae bacterium | reverse complement strand
CCGGGCACGGCGATCCATGCGGGCGGGTGCTGACCTCGCATCCGAAGGTGGCGCGGATTTCCTTCACCGGCGGGCCCAATGCCGCACGGCATATCCTGACCAACTCCACCAACAACTTCGCCGAAGTCAGCCTTGAACTGGGCGGCAAGTCGCCCTTCATCGTCTTTGACGACGCCGATATCGAAAGTGCGGTGAACGGGGCCGTCTCAGGCATCTTCGGCGCGGCGGGGCAAAGCTGCGTCGCGGGCTCGCGCCTTTTGTTGCACGACGCCATCGCCGACGACTTCCTCTCCCGCATGGCCGAGATCGCAGGCACGATCCGCATCGGCGACCCACTGGCCGAGGAAACCGAGATGGGACCGATCTGCACCGAGGGGCAGTTGGAAAACATCGAACGCGAGGTTGCCCATGCCCAGACCGAGGGTGGGCGGTTGGTCTGCGGTGGCCACCGCATCGCCGATCTGCCGGGCCGCTTCTACGCGCCCACGATCATCGATTGCCCGAACCCGGACCTGCGCATCGTTGATACCGAGCTTTTTGGCCCGGTCCTGTCGGTCCTGCGTTTCAAGGATGAGGCCGAGGCAGTGCGGCTGGCCAACCACACCGAACACGGGCTGGCCGCCGGTATCTTCACCCGCAACGGCGCCCGCGCCCACCGGATGGCCGATGCGGTCAAGGCGGGCATCGTCTGGGTCAACACCTACCGCGCCGTCTCCCCCATCGCCGAGTTCGGCGGCATGAAGAATTCAGGCTATGGCCGCGAAAGCGGCTTTCAGGCGGTCTATGACTACACACGGCCAAAGACCGTCTGGATGAACACCTCGGACACCCCGCTTGGCAGCCAGTTCGTGGCGCGCTGAGCCTATTCAACGGAGAGCAAGATGAAGTTCCAACTCGCAATCAATATGGAGCGGATCGACGACAGCCTCGACATGAAGGACGTCGCCCGCCACACGCTGGAAATGGTCCAGATGGCCGACCGCGCCGGATTCGAGATCGCCTGGGCCGCCGAGCATCACGCGATGGAGATGACCATCGCGCCGAACCCTTTCCAGTTGCTGACATGGTGGGGCGATCACACCGACCGCATCCGTCTGGGCACCGCCGTCGCCGTCGCGCCCTACTGGACGCCGATCCGGCTGGCGGGAGAGGCGGCGATGACCGACCTTCTGACCGGCGGGCGTCTGGAATTTGGCATCGGTTCGGGCGCTTATCAGCGCGAGTTCGACCGCATGCATCCGGGCCTAAAGCAGTCGGATGCATGGCGGTATATGCATGAGATGCTGCCGGCGGTGAAGGCGCTTTGGGCTGGGGACTACGAGCATAACGGAGAGTTCTGGCAGTTCCCGAAATCGACCTCGGTGCCGAAACCGGTGCAGAAAGAGGTGCCGATCTGGGTCGCCGCCCGCGCGCCGATCACCTTCGATTACGCGGTCGAGCATGGCTACAACATTATGTCCTGGCCGCTGACCCGCCCGATGTCCGAGGTCGACCTTTATCTGGAACGCCTCAACGACGCGATGACCAAGAATCCCGGCAAAAAGCGCCCTGAAATTGCGATGATGCGCCACACGGCGCTTGTGGATCGGGCCGATCAGATCGGCGTGCCGATCGCGGCCGCCCGCCGCCAGTTGTCGCAGTTCGAGAACCTTTTCAAGAACCTCGGCGACGTCAACAATGGTTTCGCCAAGCAGATCCCGCTGGAAGATCTGGAAAACCGCGCCGAATACGATCCGCAGATGCTGGCCGACAATCTGATGTTCGGCACGCCCGACCAGATCATCGACCGGCTGAAGGGCTACGAGGATCGTGGGGTCGACAGCTTCATCTATTACGCCAGCCTTGGCCTTGGCCATGCCGAACAGAAACGCTCGATGGAGCTTTTCTGCAACGAGGTCATCCCGGCCTTTGCCAAAGTCAAAGAAGACGCCTGAAAGGACAAATGAATGCCCGCCGAAATCCGCCGGACGATCCTCAACATACAGACCACGCATATCGAAGGCGGCAAGGGCGTGCCCGTGCCCACTAAGCTGATCGCGGCGATGGTCATCATCAAGAACCCATGGTTCGGGCGTGGTTGGGTCGAGGATCTGAGCCCCGAAGTCCGCGATATCGGACCCGAAATCGGCAAATTGCTGACCGGCATGATCCTTGATGTGACCGGCGACAGGCTGGAAGGCTACGGCAAGGCCAGCGTCGTCGGCATGGGCGGCGAGATTGAGCATGCACAGGCGCTGACCCATTCGCTATGGTTCGGCAACCAGTTCCGCGATGCGGTCAAGGCCAAGACCTACCTTGCCTTCACCAATACGCGGGGTGCTGCCGGCACATCGCTGATGATCCCCCTGATGGACAAGGACGATGGCGGGCGGCGTTCGCATTACCAGACGATCCATCTTTCCGTGCAGGATGCCCCGGCAGAGGATGAGATCATCGTGGCGCTCGGCGCATCCATCGGCGGCCATCCGCTGCACCGGATCGGCGACCGGTATCAGGACCTGAAGGAAATGGGTCGCGATGTCGACAATCCGGCGGGTGTCTGAGGCATGATGGACGGAGGCACCGCCTACGATCTGACGGGACCGGCCGATGCGCCGGTCCTTGTCCTGATCCACGGGCTCGGCCTGACCCGGGCGACATGGGCGGATTTCGTGCCTGTGCTGGCGCGGGATTACAGGGTGCTGAGCTATGATCTTTGCGGTCACGGCGAAAGCGCGCTGCCCGACCGGGTGCCGAGCCTGACGGTCCTCTCCGACCAGCTGCGCGACCTGATGGACGCGCTTGCCATCCCGCGCGCCACGCTGATCGGCTTTTCGCTGGGCGGGATGATCAACCGCCGCTTCGCGATGGATCACCCGGACCGCTGCGAAGGCCTGGTGATC
>JBARVM010000074.1:0-2180 GCA_049646265.1 Paracoccaceae bacterium | reverse complement strand
CGGAATGATAAACAGAATCGCCGAACCATGGGTCAGATCAGCGTCTTCTTCCGCAACTATGCCCGACGGATCGACCGCCTGCCCGTTTTGAATGTCGACCCCGAGCTGGTCGATTTCGGCCGCTGGACTTCGACCTCGCTGCGCGAGGGACAGATCGCGGTCACGGAAGCGGCGGGTCGCAGCCGGATGGCGCAGCTAGAAGTCGGGCAGGGCATGGGAATGGGCATGGGAATGGGCATGGCGCAAAACATCGGCCCATGGGGGGCCGCGCCTGCCGCCCCAGCCCCGACCGCGGCGCAAATGACACCGCCACCACCGCCGCCTGCCGAAAAGCTCTGGCACACCGCAGCCGATGGCAAAACTGCGGGGCCCTACTCGCGTTCGCATCTGGGCCGCATGATCACCAGCGGCGAATTTGCGCGTGACACGCTGGTCTGGACCGCCGGTCAGGATGGCTGGAAACCGGCGGGCGAGATTGCCGAACTGGCGCAGCTTTTCACCGTCGCCCCACCGCCCCCCCCCGGAGCCTGACTTGCCCGACCCACAAGAACACCGCTGGCCCTGCGAAAGCTGTGGCTCTGACCTGCGTTTCACGCCGGGCCAGACGGTGTTAAAATGCGACCATTGCGGCAATGTCCAAACCATCCCCCAGGCCGCCCGCGCCGACAAGATCAGCGCCCTGCTCGAACATGACCTGCGCGCGGGCCTGCGCGATGATCTGCCCGCCAGCACCATGGCCGACCAGCAAACCACGCAATGCCCCAATTGCGGCGCGCTGGTCGAATTTCAAGGGGCCGAGCACGCAACCCAATGCCCGTTTTGCGCCACGCCGGTCGTGGTCGGCACCGGCACCCACCGCCAGTTCAAACCCCAGGCCGTGTTGCCCTTTGTCCTCAAGGAATCCGAGGCTCGCGCCGCGATGGTCACCTGGTTGGGCCGGCTGTGGTTCGCGCCCAATGGGCTGGTGGAATACACCCGCAAAGGCCGTGCGCTTTCAGGCATCTATGTCCCCTATTGGACTTTTGATGCCGATACCCGCTCGCGGTATTCGGGCAAGCGCGGCACCTATTACTATGAAACCCGCACCGTGATGGTCGAGGTGAACGGCCGCCGCGAAGCCCGCCAGGAACAGGTGCGCCGCACCCGCTGGCAATCGGTGCGCGGGCTGGTTTCGCGCTTCTTTGATGATGTGGTCGTGCTGGCCTCGCGCAGCCTGCCCCTCGCCTATACCGAAGCCCTCGCCCCTTGGGATCTGAGCCACCTGCAGCCCTATAGCGCCGATTACCTCGCAGGCTTCACCGCCGAAGGCTATACCGTCGCCCTCGCCGATGGCAGTGAGCGCGCCCGCTAGATCATGCAAGGCGTGATCCAAGGCGATATTCGCCGCGATATTGGCGGCGATGAACAACAGATCGACGGGGTCGACACCGATTACAGCGCCGAAACCTTCAAGCACATCCTGCTGCCGATCTGGATGGCCGCCTATAAATACAACGGCCGCAGCTACCGCTTCGTCGTCAACGGCCAGACCGGCAAGGTCAAAGGCGAACGCCCCTGGTCCATCTGGAAAATCACCTTCGCCGTCATCGCCGCCGCCATCGTCATCGGCACCGTGGTCTACCTCAACGAGGCCCCGCGGTGATTGGGGGGGCGACCATCACCGCCTAAACCGCATTCCGGCGCATTGGTGGTGCGTTCGGGCGGAGAGCCGGCCTTCGCCGCACCAGCATGGGCGCTGTCGCAGATTGAGAAAAGCAGTCACTCAGAGATTTAAGTGCTTAGGCCATCATTGACAGCCATGGTGGCTTCGCACAAATTGCGCAGGTTCGATTTGTTATTGTGAGGTCGGACTTTACAATTAGATGTGGCGCAAATTTTGCCATTTTGAGGAGAAGATTTTTTGTCTGATGAAGAGCATGCGGAGTGGCTCAATGAAGGAGTTGATAGCTGGAATCGCCGAAGAAAGAAGATCCAATTTTCTCCTGATCTATCTGGCATTCGGTTTTTCGACTTTTTGCCGCCAGACTTTAGAGACGCGCCTAAAACATCAAGGTTTTTTGAAAAAATTGATCTATCGAACGCCGATCTAACAAACTCCGATCTGTCTGGGACTCTGTTGCACAAATCGACTGACGGACGAGGCTCCCCTTTCCCCAAGCGGATTCATCCCACGGCTTTTG
>JBARVM010000073.1:0-5356 GCA_049646265.1 Paracoccaceae bacterium | reverse complement strand
GGGAATGATGATGGCGATGGCAAAAAGCAGGATCGCCTGCCGGCGCAGAGGTTCCTGTGCCTGAAGCCGCCGCGCCAGCACAAGGACAAGCCCCGCCCCGAGCATCAAGAGACCGGTGGCAAGCCAGCCGGGCACCGGCGCCATGACGACAGAATTGGCCGCCAGATCAAGCGGGGCGGCAAGCCCCAGCAGCGAAGCCGCCGCCATCAGCACCGCGAGCAGCGAAGGGTTGACCGGCGACAGGACGGTAGCGCCGCGCATATCGGCCATCAGCCCCAGAAACTCGCCGTGCAGCGCCAGCCCGCCCAGGGCGAGGCTGGCAAGGCCCAACGCCAGCCCGGCCCCGGCAAAGGTGGCAAAGGCCCGCAGTTGCCGATTGGCAAGAAAGATCACCGCAAAGGCCAGCGGCGCCAGTTTCAGCGCCGCCGCGAGGGCAAGGATCATCCCCGCCTGGGTCTGGTTGCCCCGCGACAGACGGTCAAAGGCCAGCAGCACCAGAAAGCCCGCGGTGATCTGCGGCTGATTTTGCATAAGCGCCGAATGACCCTGAAACGAGAGCTCCAGCAGCAAGATCCCGATCAGCGCCCAGATCAGGGGCGACAAAAAGCCAGGCCGCGCCAGCCGCCCTGCGAGCGCCACGGACCCCGCCAGCAGCGGCACCTGCAACAGGGTGACGAGATTGATAAAACCCTGCAGGTCCAGCACCCGCGTCAGCGGCGCGACCAGCACCGCCCATATCGGCGCATAGATAAAGGGAAAGCTTTCATGTTGGCCCGGCGCCAGTTCAGCCATCGCCGCGGCCCAGCTGGGTGCCTGACCACCAAAGAACGCGGCTGGCGCGTCATAGATCAGCCCCGGCTGACCCTGTTGCCAGAACCAGCCGGCGAGATAGAGCGAGGAAAGGTCGGGCGCAAACAGCCCCCACTGGCGCCAGACCGTCCAGAGCGCCCAGACGCCCAAGAGGGCCGCCGCCATCCACCTTTGCCTGTCGCTGCCCATCCTGCACCCGTCCTGTTATGGCCTTGTTATCTGCACTGCACGGGCGGGCCTGACAACTCTTTTCACCCCGGGCAGGGCCTCTCTGCCCTTGACTTTGCGCTTGCCCCGCATTCTATCGGCGCGGTCCAGTATCTTATGCCGCCCCCGGGGGAATGAATATGCACGCCTACCGCAGCCATACCTGCGCCGACCTCAACGCATCGAACGCCGGCGAGACCGTGCGCCTGTCTGGCTGGGTCCATCGGGTGCGTGACCATGGCGGGGTGCTTTTCATCGACCTGCGCGACCATTACGGCATGACCCAGGTTCTGGCCGACAGCGACAGCCCGGCCTTTGCCGCGATCGAGCGGTTGAAGGCCGAAAGCGTCATCCGCATCGACGGGCGGGTCAAGGCGCGCGACGCGGCGCTGGTCAACCCCAAGCTCGCCACCGGCGAGATCGAGGTTTACGCCACCGCGGTCGCACTTCTTGGCGCCACCGACGAATTGCCGCTGCCGGTCTTCGGTGATCAGGACTATCCCGAAGAAACCCGCCTTGCCTACCGCTTCCTTGACCTGCGCCGCGAGGGGCTGCACCGCAACATGATGCTGCGCTCCAACGTGGTGCGCTCTTTGCGCAACCGCATGTGGGACGCGGGTTTCAACGAATTTCAAACCCCGATCCTGACCGCCTCCAGCCCCGAGGGCGCGCGCGATTTTCTGGTGCCGTCGCGGCTGCATCCGGGCAAGTTCTACGCGCTGCCGCAAGCCCCCCAGCAGTTCAAGCAGCTGATCATGGTGGCGGGTTTTGACCGCTATTTCCAGATAGCCCCCTGTTTCCGCGACGAAGACCCGCGCGCCGATCGGTCCCCCACCGACTTTTACCAGCTCGACATCGAGATGTCCTTTGTCGAACAGGCCGATGTCTTTGCCGCCGTGCAGCCGGTCATTCAGGGTATTTTCGAGGAGTTCGGCGGCGGCAAGAAGGTCGATGCCGACTGGCCGCTGATTGCCTACCGCGACGCGCTTTTGTGGTATGGCTCCGACAAGCCCGACTTGCGCAACCCGATCAGGATGCAGCTGGTCAGCGAGCATTTCGCCGGTTCCGGCTTTGCCATCTTTGCCAAGCTGCTGGAAACCCCCGGCAACGAAATTCGCGCCATTCCCGCGCCGGGTGGCGGCAGCCGAAAATTCTGTGACCGGATGAATGCTTTCGCCCAGAAAGAGGGCCTGCCGGGCATGGGCTATATCTTCTGGCGCAAGGCCGAAGACGGGTCGGGAATGGAAGCTGCGGGCCCTCTGGCCAAGAATATCGGCCCCGAGCGGACCGAGGCGATCCGCCAGCAGTTGGACCTTGGCGAAGGCGACGCGGCCTTTTTCCTGGGCGGCAAGCCCGACAATTTCGAGGCCATCGCCGGCCGGGCCCGCAACGAGATCGGGCGCGAATTGGGCCTGACCGAGGAAAACTGCTTCAAGTTCGCCTGGATCGTCGATTTCCCGATGTATGAAAAGACCGACGAGGGCAAGATCGACTTTTCCCACAACCCCTTTTCCATGCCGCAGGGCGGGCTGGAGGCGCTGAATGGCGATCCTTTGAAGGTCCATGCCTATCAGTATGATCTGGCCTGCAATGGTTATGAGCTGATTTCCGGCGGTATCCGCAACCACAAGCCGGAGATCATGTTCAAGGCTTTCGAACTGGCGGGCTATCCGAAAGAGGAAGTGGAGAAGCGGTTTGGCGGGATGGTCAAGGCCTTTCGCTATGGCGCGCCGCCACACGGGGGCTGCGCGGCCGGGATCGACCGGATCGTCATGCTTTTGGCAGACGAGGCAAATATCCGTCAGGTGATCATGTTCCCGATGAACCAGCGGGCCGAAGATCTGATGATGGGCGCCCCGTCAGAGCCGACGAACGAACAGCTGCGCGACCTGAGCCTGCGGGTCATCCCAAAGGCAGACTGACATCGGGGCGCCGGGGGCCATTTCGGTCCCCGGGCGCAACCGGTTGAAAAATTCGTATCAGAGGGTTGCTGCGGCCGACGCGGCAACCGAAAACAGCAGCGACAGAGCGCCGACACTGAATACAGCCCAATGCACTGCGCGTGTCAGCCGTTCATTCCGGGCAATCCGTACTACTTTCTCGACCATAATAAAGTCCTTTCACCGGCGGCGGCCGGGGTTCTGAATGGGCTTAGCATGGCGGAGAAATATGGCCGGAATGGGCAGGTTGGGGGGTCATAGCAAGGCGATATCATGCCGACTTGCGCCAGTATCGGCAACAAAGCCGGCGGCAACGCGGCCTTTTTGCTTGAACTGTCGCTGAAGACGGGCCTTTCATACCTTAATGGGGCAAAGCCGGGCCAGGTTGGGGCACATTGCCAGGCATGGGAGGACGGGGGCGATCCGATGGGCAAGGTGCCAGTGACGGAGCAGAGGCAATTCGGCCCGTTGATCAAGGGATGGCAGGTGCCGCCTGCGCCGGATGTGATGCGGCTTGACGGGCGGTGGGCGCGGCTCGAACGGCTGAACCCTGACGCCCACGCCGAAGACCTTTTCGCCGCCAACAGCCAGGATGAGCGGATCTGGGACTACTTGCCCTATGGCCCCTTTGCCGATCTTGCCAGCTACCGCGACTGGGTTGCCGGCTGGTCGCAAAAGACCGATCCTTGGTTCATGGCGATCATCGACCGGCAAACCGGCCGCGCCGGGGGTGTTGCGAGCTATCTGCGCATCACACCGGATGTCGGGGTGATCGAGGTCGGCCATATCAACCTTGCCCCGGTCCTGCAGGGCAGCCGCACGGCGACAGAGGCGATGTTTCTGATGATGGAATGGGTGTTTGCGGCCGGTTATCGCCGCTATGAATGGAAATGCGACGCCTTCAACCTGCCGTCACGGCGCGCGGCTGCGCGGCTTGGCTTCAGCTTTGAAGGCATCTTTCGTCAGGCTACCATCGTCAAGGGCCGCAACCGCGACACCGCATGGTTTGCCATGACCGACAGCGACTGGCCCGCCTTGCGCGCGGCATTTGCCGGATGGCTCGCACCCGAGAATTTCACCCAGACAGGCCAGCAAAAGACCGCCCTTTCCGACATGACGCGCCCCTGCCTTGTCAATGCGGACCCGGCCCTCGCAGGGCCGGTCTGATCAAAGAACCGAACCGCCATTCCCGGCTGCCAGCCGGTCGGCGACCAGCCCGGAAAGCCGGCTCAGACCATCCTTTTGCCCATGCGCCAGACTTGCTGCCGCCTCTGACAGGGCCGAATCGTGGGCCGAACGGCCAAGCCCCGACAGGAACTGCGCGACATAGCCCACCTCTGCCCCTTTGGCGGCACGTAACAGTTCTGCCGCGTGGGCCAGATCGTCGCGCAGCGCCATCATGTCGGGCCGCACCAGATCACCGGCCGAGGGGGTGATAGGCCGCCTGCTCGCATCCGGCAGGGCCGCAAGGATCGCCGATTGAAAAACCGCGAGACTTTCCAGCGGCTTGGCCAGAAACCCATCGGCCCCCGCCGCCAGCGCCGACCGTTCCAGCCCTATGTCGCCACTGGTGGCAAGAAGGGCAGGCACCCGCGGGTGAAGTGCCGCAAGTTCCGCTATCAGATCCAGCCCCGAGCCGTCGGGCAACCCCAGATCGACCACCACCACCGTCGGGCGATAGGTCTGCAGATGCCTGCGCGCCGACCTCAGGCAATCGGCCCGACGGATGCGCGCGCCTGAACGCAGGCACATCAACCGCATCGCGTCGCAGGCAAAGCGGCTATCCTCCACCACCAGAACCGTCAGCCCGTTCAGCGGCCTGCCCGGCAGGGGGCCGCTTACCGGCAGAAATGCGTTCATGTCGTCGGCCAATTGCGCCTCCTCTCCTATCTGTTTGATTGAGCCTAGTCGGAGATTGGCTAACGTTTTGTAAACGGCAGACTGCGTCACTGCTGCACTTGCCCTGACCGGCCTGCAGGCCTTAGATGAGGCGAAACAAGCAAAGAGAGCCCCATGATCGGACGTCTCAATCACGTTGCCATCGCCGTTCCGGATCTGGAGGCAGCGGCAGCGCAATATCGCACAACCCTTGGCGCCGCCGTGCGCCCCCCGCAGGCAGAACCGGACCACGGCGTCACGGTGGTTTTCATCGATCTGCCGAACACCAAGATCGAACTTCTCACCCCTTTGGGCGAAAATTCCCCGATTCAGGGCTTTCTGGACAAGAATCCGGCCGGCGGCATTCATCATATCTGCTACGAGGTCGATGATATTCTGGCGGCGCGTGACCGGCTTGTGGGCGAAGGCGCCCGGGTGCTGGGCGGGGGGGAGCCGAAGATCGGCGCCCATGGCAAGCCGGTCCTCTTCCTGCATCCGAAGGATTTCAACGGCTGCCTGAT
>JBARVM010000072.1:0-4268 GCA_049646265.1 Paracoccaceae bacterium | reverse complement strand
GGTCTGGGGCACGAAGAACACCTACACCTACGGCGTCGGCGGCACCGGCTTTTCTGGTCTCGACTGCATGCTGGGCGCGATTCTGCCCGGTGACACGGTGGTGGCCTTCGTCAACGGCACCTTTTCGGGCATCGACGGGCTGACGATACGCATGAAGGCGGCAACCCGCGAGGAACTGGCGGCGAATGCGCTGGACCCGCGGGCCGCATCGGTCACCATCGTCAACGTGCCGCACGGGCAATCCGTCACCGGCGAGATCGTCGAAAAGGCTCTGGCCAGCAAGAAGCCGAAATGGGCCTTCATGGCGCATTGGGAAACCGGTTCGGGCCGCATCAACGACCTGCAGGGTTTCTCGGACGCCTGTGAGCGGCATGGCGCGATGGGCCTTGTGGATGCGGTTTCGTCCCTCGGGATTGAAGATTTCTCAATCGACGCCTATCCGGGCGTGTTTGGCTGGGCCTCCTGCCCGCAGAAGGGTGTTCTGTGCCTGCCGCTGACCTATGCGCCGGTCAGCTTTACCGACGCCTATATCGCCCATGTGCGCGACAATGGCTGTGCCTCTTACGTCCACCACCCGGTGCTGGAGGCCCGTCACTGGGGTATTGTCGACGGTAAGGATGTGGCGGTCGGTTCCTATCACCGCACCCATTCGGGCTATGCTGTCGCTGCCTTTCACGAGGCGCTGCGCATCACGCTGATGCATGGGCGGGCGCAAAAGGCCGCTGACTATGCTTTCCATGAAAAGGCGCTGCGGAGTGCTGTCGAGGCGATGGGCTGCACCGTCACGTCGAACATGACCAGCCTTGTGGTCCTGAACCTGCCCGCCTCGCTCGCCGGTCGGGAAAAAGA
Organism: Paracoccaceae bacterium; assembly: GCA_049646265.1. Taxonomy (GTDB): domain Bacteria; phylum Pseudomonadota; class Alphaproteobacteria; order Rhodobacterales; family Rhodobacteraceae; genus TMP-24. The sequence continues at coordinate 3,419 of JBARVM010000072.1, read as the reverse complement.
ACTGGTGCAGGCCTGCCGTGCCAAGGGTTTCGGTATCTGGCCGACCCTGTCGGAGCCGGTGCAGGTGCGTATCGGCATTCTCAACCAGCTTTCGCAAGCTGCGATCACCGACATCACCATGCGGTTCGCTGCCGAGATGAAGGCCCTCGGCGCCGCCATCGACGAGGCATCCATCCGCGCAAGCCTTGGCCAATATTATTCCGCTGCCATGGCAGCTCAGTAACGTCTTTAACGGAGGCATGAATGGACATTCACGAATATCAGGCTAAGGAAATCCTTAGAGATTTTGGGGTTCTGGTCCCCGACGGCGCCCTGGCCTACAGCCCGGAACAGGCCGCCTATCGCGCCCGCGAACTGGGTGGCGAAAAGTGGATCGTCAAGGCGCAAGTACATGCTGGCGGTCGCGGCAAGGCTGGCGGCGTCAAGCTCTGCAGCTCTGATCTGGAGATCCTTGAGGTCACCGAAGAGCTGTTCGGCAAAAAGCTGGTCACCCATCAGACTGGCCCGGAAGGCAAAGGCATCTACCGCATCTATGTCGAGGCTGCCGTGCCATTTGACCGCGAAATCTACCTTGGTTTCGTGCTTGACCGCTCCTCGCAGCGGGTGATGATCGTCGCCTCCTCCGAAGGCGGCATGGAGATCGAGGAAATCTCGGCCCAGCGCCCTGAATCGATCGTCCGTTCAACAGTCGAGCCGGCCGTTGGCCTGCGCGATTTTCAGGCGCGCGAGATCGCCTTTGCCCTTGGCATTCCGCCGGCACTGACCCAGCAGATGGTGCGCACCCTGCAGGGCTGCTACCGTGCCTTTACCGAGCGCGACGCCACCATGGTCGAGATCAACCCGCTGGTGATCACCTCCGACAACCGCATTCTGGCGCTTGACGCCAAGATGACTTTTGACAGCAACGCCGTCTTCCGTCACCCGCAAGTGGCCGAACTGCGCGACAAGAGTCAGGAAGACCCGCGCGAATCCCGTGCGGCCGACCGGGGCCTCGCCTATATCGGCCTGACCGGCAATATCGGCTGTATCGTCAATGGCGCCGGTCTGGCCATGGCCACTATGGACACGATCAAACTGGCGGGTGGCGAGCCTGCAAACTTCCTCGACATCGGCGGCGGTGCCACGCCTGAACGTGTGGCCAAGGCATTCCGCCTGGTGATGTCTGACAGCAATGTGCAGGCGATTCTGGTGAATATCTTCGCCGGTATCAACCGTTGTGATTGGGTGGCCGAAGGCGTCGTGCAGGCGTTGCAGGCCAACCCGGTAAACGTGCCGGTCATTGTCCGCCTTGCCGGGACCAACGTCGAGGAAGGACAGAAAATTCTAGCAAAATCCGGGCTGCCGATCATTCGGGCGACCTCGCTTATGGAAGCGGCGGAACGTGCCGTGACGGCCTGGAAGAACGACGTCGCTCAAAACACCAAGGTGAGGGCAATCTGATGAGCATTTTTCTTGATCGCGACAGCAAAGTCATCGTCCAGGGTATCACTGGCCGTCTGGCGCAATTTCATACCAAGGAAATCATTGAATATGGCACCAACGTTGTCGGCGGCGTTGTCCCTGGCAAGGGGGGCGAAACCGTCCATGGCGTGCCGGTCTTTAACACGGTGAAAGAGGCGGTTGCCGCCACCGGCGCCAATGCATCCCTGGTTTTCGTACCGCCGCCCTTCGCGGCTGACAGTATCATGGAAGCAGCCGACGGCGGCATCCGTTTCTGCGTCTGCGTTACCGACGGTATCCCTGCGCAGGACATGATCCGCGTCAAGCGCTACATGTATCGCTATCCGCGTGAAAAGCGCATGGTGCTGACCGGCCCGAACTGCGCCGGCACCATCAGCCCCGGCAAGGCCCTGCTGGGCATTATGCCGGGCCACATCTATCTGGCGGGCAATGTCGGCATTGTCGGCCGTTCCGGCACCCTGGGTTACGAGGCTGCCCAGCAGCTGAAGGATCGCGGCATCGGTGTTTCCACCTCTGTCGGTATCGGTGGCGACCCGATCAACGGGTCGAGCTTCCGCGACGTTCTGGAAGAGTTCGAGAAGGATCCCGAAACCGAAGTGATCTGCATGATCGGTGAGATCGGTGGCCCGCAAGAGGCCGAGGCCGCCGCCTATATCCAGAACCACATGACCAAGCCGGTCGTTGCCTATATCGCCGGTCTGACCGCGCCGAAGGGCCGCACCATGGGCCATGCGGGCGCGATCATCTCTGCCTTCGGCGAAAGCGCGTCGGAAAAGGTGGAAATCCTGACCGCCGCCGGTGTGACCGTTGCTGAAAACCCCTCGGTCATAGGCGAGACGATTGCCCGGGTTCTGGCCGCGCGCGCTGCCGCCTAAAAGACGATCCCCCCGGGCAGGTGTTGCCTGTCCGGGGGACTGACTTCCTTTGCCGAGTGAGTTTCGGCAGGATCATTTTCCTCGAAAGCAGCAAGAGATGGCGCAGACAGCCCATATCCTGACGATGATCGACCAGCCTGTTGCCGGCCTTCTGCCGGAGGGGGGCGCGTCAGATCTGCGTGCGGGGTTGTTTCGCATCTTGTTGTCGGTCGCGGCGGAGCGCGCGCCCGATGTAGCGCGTTATCTGCGTACCGGCGCCACCGACCCCATTCCCAACGGGCCGGAGGCCATTCCTTATCTGCAGGCACTGAATATCTGGTTTCAGCTGCAAAAGATTGCTGAGGAAAATGCCACCATGCGCGACCGCCGCCGGTTGGAGGCGGAGGTGGGTGCATCGGCGGTGCCTGGCAGCTTTTCAATGGTGCTCGACCGGATTTCCGGCAACAGGCCCGCTGCTGCCGACATTCAGGACCAGATGGCGCGGGTTTCCATCGCCCCGACCATCACCGCCCATCCGACCGAGGCCAAGCGGGTTACCATTCTGGAGAATCATCGGCGCATCTATCGCCGTCTGGTCGATCTGGAAAACCAGCGCTGGACGCCGCGCGAACAGGCCCGTCTGGTCGAAGAGATCCGCGACGAGATCGATCTTTTGTGGCTGACGGGCGAGTTGCGCCTGGAACGGCCAAGCCTTGATGACGAGGTGGCCTGGGGCCTGCAGTTCTTTCACGATTCGCTTTACGAGGCAGTGCCGCAGTTTTTCGACCGTTATGAAGAGGCGCTGCAGGCCCATTGTGCCGATGCGTCTGTCGATGCGCGCCCCTCTATCCAGTTTCACAGCTGGATCGGTGGCGACCGCGACGGCAATCCCAATGTGACTTCCGAAGTGACGGCGCGGTCGCTGGCGGCCGGTCGGCAGGCTGCACTGGCCAGCCATATCGCCGCCGTGCGCAGTGTCGGCCACCGCTTATCGGTATCGGCGCGGATCGCACAGATCCCCGCCGCCGCCCTTGCCGCCATTCGCAGCATCGTGCCCGAAGAAGACCCGCTGGCGCAGCGCAATCCGGGCGAGCTGTTCCGACA
>JBARVM010000071.1:0-9960 GCA_049646265.1 Paracoccaceae bacterium | reverse complement strand
GCTGCGCTAGCAGACAGCCTTTCAGCGAAAGGGTCCGACATTGGCACGCAAGAAAGGCCGCGACATTTCCGGTTGGCTGGTGGTCGACAAGCCGGCCGGGCTGACCTCTACCTCTGTCGTCAACAAGGTGCGCTGGGCGTTCGATGCGAAAAAGGCAGGCCATGCCGGAACGCTTGACCCCGATGCAACCGGCGTGCTTGCCGTGGCGCTGGGCGAGGCGACGAAGACCGTGCCCTATATCACCGACGCGACCAAATGCTATCGCTTTGCCGTGCGGCTGGGACAGGCCACCAACACCGACGACGCCGAGGGGGAGGTGATTGCCAGCTCTGCCCTGCGCCCGACGGATGATGAAATCTCTGCCGCGCTTGCTGCCTTTCGCGGCGATATCATGCAAGTGCCGCCGCAGTTTTCCGCCGTCAAGGTCGAGGGGGAGCGCGCCTATACGCTGGCGCGCGCCGGAGAGGCGATGGAGCTGATCGCCCGGCCACTTTGGGTCGAAAGTCTGGAGATGGTGGCCCGGCCCGACGCGGATAGCGTCGAACTGGAAATGGTCTGCGGCAAAGGTGGCTATGTGCGCTCAATCGCCCGTGATCTTGGCGCGGCGCTCGGCTCTTACGGCCACGTCATCTGGCTGCGCCGCTTGTGGTCCGGGCCCTTTGACGCCGCCGAGGGTACTTCGATGGATCAGATCGAAGCCTTGGCAAGGACCGCCGAACTTGACGCGCTTTTGCTGCCACTGGAGGCGGGCTTGGCTGACCTTCCCGAACTGCGCGCTACTGCCGAAGGCGCTGCCCGGCTGAAGAACGGTAACCCCGGCATGGTCATCGCCTCTGACCTCGATTACGGGCAGGAGGCCTGGGCGAGCTATCAGGGCCGCCCCGTTGCCGTTGGCCTTTACAAGGCGGGAGAGTTGCATCCCAACCGGGTCTTCAACCTCTGACCTCTCGTCGGTTGTCTCGGCCCGCGGCCTGTGTCACTGATCTGGAAACCATCAACGTCGGAGGCAGCCCGCATGGCCCAACCCAAGTCAGAAGCCCTTTTTGAGCGTGGCCGCAAGGTTCTGGTCGAAGGGGTCTCCTCCGCCTCGCGCGGGCCAGCCGCCTTTGGCCAGACGCCGCGCTACATGTCGCACGGCCAGGGCGCTCGGCTTTATGATGTCGACGGGCGCGAATATATCGACTGGATGATGGCCTTTGGCGCGCTGCCGCTTGGCCATGCCCACCCAAGGATCGTCGAGACCGTCGCGCGCGAAGTGGCGCGCGGCACCCATTTCGCCACCGCGCTGGAGGTGGAGGTGGAAGTGGCCGAGATGCTGGTGGCGCTCTTGCCCCATATCGACAAGGTCCGCTTTGCCAATACCGGAACAGAGGCGGCGATGGCCGCCTTTCGGCTGGCGCGCGGCCATACCGGGCGGCGCAAGATCATCAAGTTCGAGGGCCATTATCACGGCTGGTGGGATTCGGTACTGCTGAACACCAACCCCTTGCCGCCGACGATGCTGGGCCATCCGAATGACCCGATCCGCATTCCCGACAGTTCCGGCATGACCGAAGACAGCTGGCGCGACACGATCGTCGTGCGCTGGAACGATGTCGCAGCGTTGGAGCACGCCATGGCCCTGCACGGGCGCGAGGCGGCTTGCGTTGTTACCGAAGGGGTGATGTCGAACATGGGGGTCATCCCGCCCCGGCCGGGCTACCTGCAGCGGATGCAGGAACTGTGCCATGAATACGGCGCGCTTTTCTACCTAGATGAAACCGTCACCGGATTTCGGCTGGCAGCCGGCGGTTGCGCGGAGCTTTACCGGCTGACGCCCGATATTGTCACCTATGGCAAGGCTTTGGGGGGCGGGCTGCCCATGGCGATGATCGGTGCGCGGGATGAGATCATGGCAGGGCTGGAATGGGGCAAGGTGCTGCATTTCGGCACCCATAATGCCGGACGGCTGGCCCTGCATGTGACCAAGGTGATGCTGGAAACCATGCTGGCCGACAATCAGGCCGGTTTCGCCCGCATCAAGGATCTGGGTCAGAAGATGACCGCCGAAATCCAAAGGGTCGCCAAAGGGTCCAACCGGCACAAGGTCATCTGCCAGGGCGTCAATTCGATGTTCCAGATCTTTTTCACCGACCGGGAGGAGATCACCGATTTCCGCGATTTCTGCCGCTCGGTCGACCGGCTGAAGTTCCGCGATTTCGCCGTGCGGATGATGGACAAGGGCGTCTATATGAACCCGTCGGCGACGTTGCATTCGCTGTCCTCCATTGTCCATACCGAAGAAGATATCGCCGTGACCGCCCGGCTGATTGCCGAAGTGTTGGACGAAATGCCCTGATGGCACTGATTGGCATTTTGGGGACCGGCTCGCTGGCGCGGTTGATGGTGCGCGGGTTCGCGGGCGCAGGGATCGCGGGGCAAGAGTTGGCAGGGCAGGGGCACCAGTTTCTTCTGTCGCCACGAGGGGCGGAAACGGCAGCGGCCCTAAGGGCCGAATATGGATACGAGGTTGCGGCCAGCAATCAGGATGTCGTTGACCGCGCCGACGCGATCTTTGTCAGCCTTCCGGTTGATGTCGCGCGGGGCACGCTGGCGGACCTTACCTTTCGCCCGGGCCAAACGGTCCTGTCCGCCGTAACCGGCCTTGGCCATGATGATCTTTGTCGCGCCGTTGCGCCGGCGCTGGGGTTCATCAGCATGATGCCGGGTTATGCCAATGCCTTTCGCCTTGGCCCCAGCCTGCTTTATCCCGACGATCCATTCTGGCGCGAAACCCTGTCACAAGTAGGCCCGGTTCACGCCGTGGCAAGTGAAGAGACCTTTACCATCGCCGCCTGCTTCGGCGCCTTTTCCGGCGCCACCATGACCTTCATGGCCGAGGTGACGGACTGGTTTGTGGCCCAGGGTCTTGACCCCGACAGCGCCCGCGCGCTGGTGGCGGAAACCCTGCGCGGCAATGCCGAAGTCCTCTTGCAGGAAGGACGCCCGATAGAGGAGATCGCCAAGGGCGTGACCACGCCCGGTGGCATCACACTGATGCTGCTTGATCTGCTGAAGGACAGGGGGGCGCTGGCGGCCTGGGGCGAGGGGTTGGACGGCGTGTTGAAGCGGATCAGGGGCGACTAAGTTAACCCGCCTCTTTTGGTGCCTTGCGGGCAAGCTGGCGCTGCCTTTCGCGAAAGCCCTGCCTTTGCTTGTCACTATGTTCGGCCAGACAATGATGGCAGGACACGCCCTCCTCGTAATCGGGGTGGCGCAGATCTTCGGGGGCTAGCGGGCGGCGGCAGGCAAAACAGGTGCTATGCGCCCCCTCTGCCAACCCATGTACCACCGACACGCGCTGATCAAAGACGAAACAGGCACCATCCCACAGGCTTTGCGGCTCTTCCACCTCTTCGAGATATTTCAGGATACCGCCCTTGAGGTGAAAGACGTCCCTGACCCCTTCGCCCAAGAGAAAGTTGGTGGATTTTTCGCAGCGGATACCGCCGGTACAGAACATGGCGATCCGCTTGCACTCGAATGCCGGGGCATTTTCGCGCCACCAGGCGGGAAAGTCGCGAAAGCTGCGGATATTGGGGTTGATGGCGCCCTTGAAGGTGCCGATGCCGACCTCATAGTCATTGCGCGTGTCGATCACCGCAACATCGGGCGCCGAGATCAGATCGTTCCAGTCCTTGGGCGCGACATAGGCGCCCACGCGGCCGCGCGGGTCCACGTCCGGCTGCCCCATCGTGACGATCTCCCGCTTCAGCCGCACCTTCAGGCGGCCAAAGGGCATCGCCGCTGCCAGACTTTCCTTCCACTCCAAAGCCGCGCATCCCGGCAGGGTACGGATATGGGCAATCGCCTTGTCGATCCCGGCGCGGGGACCGGCGATGGTGCCATTGATCCCCTCGTTGGCCAGTAGGATCGTGCCCCTGATCCCTTCCGCCTCGCAAAGGTCAAAAAGCGGGCCGCGCAGGGTGGCGGGCGCCTCGAACGGGGTGAAATGATAAAGGGCGGCGACAGTAAACATAGGCTGCTGATACGCCGACCGCTGCCGCTGGGCAAGTCCGGGTCTGGGCAATTCCGGGGTGCGGCAAGTCTGGGGCGCGGCAATCTCCGTCGCCATTGACCGCAGGCCTTGCCCGACTTACCCATAGGGCAAAGGATAGGAGCCATCATGCGACCCGCCAACGAAGCCCTTATCGTCATCGACGTGCAGAACGACTTCTGCCCCGGTGGTGCGCTGGCCGTAGCCGGCGGGGATGAGATCATCGCCGAGATCAACCGCCTTGCCGGGAAATTCGCCGTCAAGGTCTTTACCCAGGATTGGCACCCAGCCGATCACGCCTCTTTCGCGGCCAACCACCCGGGCGCCGCCGCCTTTGAGCTGATCGACATGCCCTATGGCCCGCAGGTCTTGTGGCCGAACCACTGCGTGCAAGGCAGCAAGGGCGCCGAATTTCACCCCGCCCTGCTGACGGACCCGGCCGATCTGATCATCCGCAAGGGGTTTCGCAGCGCAATCGACAGCTATTCGGCCTTTTTCGAGAATGACCACAAGACCCCGACCGGGCTGGAAGGCTATCTGCGAACTCGTGGCGTAACCGACCTGACAATTGTTGGGCTTGCGACGGATTTTTGCGTTGCTTACTCGGCGCTCGATGCGGCGGGTCTTGGTTTTGACGTCACCATCTTGCAAAGCGCCTGCCGGGCCATCGACCTTGACGGGTCGCTGGCGGAAGCTGAACGCAAGATGCGCGCCGCCGGCGTGCGGTTGGAGCCGTAATGATCGATATTGCCACAAGGGTTCACAACCACAACTGGAAGATCGACCCGATTGTCCGGTCTCTTCTCGACAACGACTTTTACAAGCTGTTGATGTGTCAGTCGATTTTTCGAAATCGCCCCGACACACAGGTCACATTCAGCCTGATTAACCGCACCAAGAGCATCCGCATCGCCGATTTGATCGACGAGGGGGAGCTGCGCGAACAGCTTGACCATGTCCGCTCTCTTTCCCTGACACGCGGCGAAAGCACATGGCTGCGCGGCAATACATTCTATGGCAAACGCCAGATGTTCCGCTCCGATTTCATGGAGTGGTTCGAGGCTCTGCGCCTGCCGCCCTATCATCTGGAAAAGCGTGACGGCCAATATGAGCTGACTTTTGAGGGCCGCTGGCCCGAAGTGATGATGTGGGAAATTCCAGCGCTGGCCGTCCTGATGGAGCTGCGCTCTCGCGCCGTACTGGCGGCCATGGGCAAGTTCGAACTGCAGGTGCTTTATGCCCGCGCAATGAGCCGCATCTGGGAAAAGATCCAACGACTGCGCAAGCTCGAAGACCTGCGGATCGCCGATTTCGGCACCCGCCGCCGCCACTCCTTTCTGTGGCAGGACTGGTGCGTGCAGGCGATGATCGAAGGTCTGGGTCCGGCCTTTATCGGCACCTCCAACTGCCGTATCGCCATGCGCCGCGATATTGAGGCGATCGGCACCAATGCCCATGAACTGCCGATGATTCTCAGCGCCCTTGCCGACAATGATGAAGAACTGCGCGAAGCACCCTACCGGGTTCTGGCGGACTGGCATGAAGAGCATGAGGGCAATCTGCGTATCATTCTGCCCGATACTTACGGCACCGCCGGCTTTTTGCGCCACGCCCCTGACTGGCTGGCAAAATGGACAGGTATCCGCATCGATTCCGGCGACCCCGAAAAAGGCGCCGAAACCGCGATCGCTTGGTGGAAGTCACGCGGCGAGGATCCGCGCCAGAAGCTGGTGATTTTTTCCGACGGGCTCGACGTGGACAAGATCGAACATCTGCACAACAGCTTCAGGGGCCGGGTGAAAGTCTCCTTTGGTTGGGGCACACTTCTGACGAACGACTTTCGCGGCTTTGCCCCGAATGACGGTCTTGCGCCCTTCAGTCTGGTCTGCAAGGCGATCAAGGCCAATGGCCGCTACACGGTCAAACTGTCAGACAACCCGAACAAGGCGATGGGCCCGGCCGAAGAGGTTGCCCGTTATCGCCGCGTCTTCGATGTCGGCCCGCAGATCGCCAGTGAAGTCCTTGTCTGACGAAAAGTCCGGAAAATTGTCCGGTTAGTCCTCCGTTAAGTCGCCGCGACCTATGCTCCTCCTCGGGTGAAGGAAAGGGGTGGTGGCATGACCGCACCGGCAAATGTTGCGCCGATTATTATCAAGCGCAAGAAAAAGGTCAGTGGCGACGGCCATCATGGCGGCGCCTGGAAAGTGGCCTATGCGGACTTTGTGACCGCCATGATGGCCTTTTTCATGCTGATGTGGCTGCTGAACGCCACGACCGAAACCCAACGAAAGGGTATTGCGGACTATTTCAATCCGACGATCCCTATTGCGCGGATATCGGGGGGTGGCAACGGTCTTTTCGGTGGCGACGATGTCGCCGCGGAAGAGAGATTGGCCGAAGCCTCCCGCACCACCGCCAACACCGACGCTGCCGCTGGCAGTGACGCCGAGGGCGACACGGGCACCAGGGAAGATGAGGTCGCAGATGGCGAAAGCTCCTTTAGCGCAGAGGCAAAGAAGGTCGAAGAAGCCCTGATGGCGATGAGCGGCGAAAGCATGGTCAGCGACGAGCTGATGCGCCATATCGTAACCCGCGTCACCGACGAAGGATTGATTGTCGAGTTTTTCGATACGGACGACCAGCAGCTGTTCGAGGAGGGCACGGCCATCCCCCGCCCGATCACGTCCGAACTGGCCCATGTCGTGGCCGAAGTCTTTGCCCTGACGCGCAATCAGGTTGCGGTGAATGGCCATATGCGCCCGATGCCGGCGGTCCTGCGCAGCAATCCGGTCTGGTCACTTTCCACCGAACGGGCGATGCAGGTGCGGCTGCTGATCGAGGCGGCCGGGCTGGAACCAAAGCGCATGGCGCGAGTCACGGGTTTCGGCGACCGTAAGAATGCCGCTGAAAATCCGCTGGCGATCCGGAACAACAGGATAGAGGTGATCTTGCTTCGCGACGCGACCAAGTAAAACGCCGCGGATTTTAGACGTTAGTGCGACGTTAAGGCCGCGTGCTGCATGGTCGTCCCAATTCACAGGACACAGCAGCAGAAAGGCGGCGACCATGTCCATTTCTTCCTCCCTCAATGCGGGGGTCGCGGGGCTTAGTGCCAATGCCACCCGTCTGGCGACGATTTCAGACAATATCGCCAATTCAGGAACCTTCGGTTACAAGCGTTCAGAAGCAGATTTCGAGAATTTCGTCATTACGCAGGCACGGGGCGCAGGTACCTATTCGGCAGGCGGCGTCCGTGCCTCCACCACCCGGCTGATAGATCAACATGGGCCGCTTGTTGCAACCGGCAACGCGCTCGATCTGGCGGTATCAGGCCGCGGCATGCTACCTGTGACGACCGCCGTCTCGCTCAACTCCTCCACGGGTGACCGGCCACTGATGATGACGACGACGGGCGCCTTTCGCCCCAATGCAGAGGGTATTCTGACAACGGAATCCGGCCTTGTCCTGCTGGGCTGGGCAGCTAATGCAGACGGTAGCATTCCGGTTTTGCCGCGCGATACAATCGCAGGGTTGCAGCCCGTCACCATCAACGCAAACCAGACGGCCGGCGACCCGACCACGACAATCAACCTTGGTGTAAACTTGCCCGCGACCGCGACAGAGGCGGGAGCCAGCGGCAGTATCTTGCCGCTTTCAATCGAATATTTCGGCAATCTTGGCACGTCGGAAACGCTCGATATTACCTTCAACCCGACCGTTCCGGCGACCGGCAGTTCCAACACCTGGACGATGCAGATCAGGGATTCGGCGCAGGCTGGCGCGTTGATCGGCGAATATACCCTTGTCTTCGACAATACGCGGGCCAATGGCGGTACGCTTGCCTCGGTTACCGTGGTGTCGGGCGGTACCTATGACTCCCTGACGGGTGATCTTTCCCTGACCGTAGCGGGCGGGCCGCTGACCATGTCGATCGGCGCGCTTGGCGATGCCAATGGGCTGACCCAACTGTCCGACAGTTTCGCCCCCACTTCGATCACCAAGGATGGTTCGCCCGTGGGCAACCTCACGGCGGTGGAGGTGAACGACAACGGCTATATCACCGCAACCTATGACACCGGCTTTACCCGCCGAATCTATCAGATCCCCGTGGTCGATGTCGCCAACCCTAACGGTCTGATTTCCATGAATAATCAGACGTTTCAGGTCTCGCCGGATTCTGGGTCCTTCTTCTTGTGGAATGCCGGTGACGGGCCAACGGGCGCCGTTGTCGGCTATGCCCGCGAAGGGTCCGCAACAGACGTGGCCGCCGAACTGACGGCCCTGATCCAGACCCAGCGCGCCTACTCCTCCAACGCCAAGGTCATCCAGACCGTCGACGAAATGCTTCAGGAAACCACCAACATCAAGCGCTGATGGCGCTCATGCCGCCAAAGGCGGGGTAAGGGCTTAAAATGGGCCTCTCAACTTCTCTTGCGAATGCCCTTTCCGGGCTGACCGCGGCCTCTCGCGGCGCTGAAGTCGTGTCTTCGAACGTGTCCAACAGCCTCACGCCCGGCTATGCCCGCCGCGAAGTGGGCCTGTCTGCCCTGTCGCTGGGCGGTAATGGCGCAGGTGTGCGGATCGACGGTGTTTCGCGTTCCGTTAACATGACGCTGCTTTCCGATCGGCGGCTTGCCGATGGCGCCGCTGCCAACATCGGAACCAAAACCGCCTTTCTTGAGATGATCGAATCCGCAATCGGCTTACCGGGCGAGGCGGGCGCCCTTAGTGAAAGCGTTGCGGCATTTGACGCGGCCCTGCTCCAGGCCGCCAGCCGGCCAGACGTGACAGGCCGGCTAGATGACATTATCACCACCGCCGACAATCTGAACCAAAAGCTGAATGACCTGACCAACCGGGTTCAGGGGGCGCGGACCGATGCCGATGACAAGATCGCCGTTCTTGTGGATGAACTTAACCGGACGCTGAGCCAGATCGACGAGTTGAACGCCGACATCTTGGCCCAGCGCGCGTCCGGAAACGATGCCACGGCCCTGATGGATCAGCGCCAGCGGCTGGTCGATCGGGTCGGCGAAATCGTCCCTGTGCGCGAGGTCCCGCGCGATCACGACCAGATTTCCCTATTTACCACCGGCGGGGCCATCCTGCTGGAAGGAAACCCCGCCGTCATCGGTTTTTCCCCCGCTGGCATCATTACCGCCGACATGACCCTTGCGTCGGCCACGCTTTCGGGGCTGACAATCAACGGCCAGGCGGTTTCATCGGGCGACGATGGCGTGCTCGGCGGCGGGTTGCTTGGCGCTGAGTTCGCCATTCGCGACGATCTGGCCCCCAAGATCCAGGCGCAACTTGACGCTTTCGCCCGCGACCTGATGGAACGTTTCGAGGCGCCGGGCCTTGATCCAACGCTCCTGCCCGGCCAGCCAGGTCTCTTCACCGACGCGGGCGCCCCTTTCAACGCAACGATAGAGGCAGGGCTTGCCGGGCGGTTGCGGCTCAACGCGACGGTGGACCCGGCACAGGGTGGCGCCAGCTGGCGTCTCCGCGACGGCTTGGGCGCCCTGACACAGGGCCCGGTCGGCGATGCGACCCTTCTTCTGGTGCTGCGCGACGCGATCACCGCACCCCGCACCCCGGCCTCGGGCAGCTTTCCCGGCAGCGCGCGGTCTGTTGGCGGGCTGGCCGCCGATATTCTGTCGCAGGTTTCCAGCCAGCGCCACACCGCCATGTCTCGGCAAAGCTATTCCGTCGCCCGCCAGGCCGCCCTTACCGAACTTCACTATAACGACGGGGTCGACACAGATGCCGAACTTCAGACGCTCTTGCAGATCGAGCGGGCTTTTTCGGCGAACGCCCGCGTCCTGCAAACCGTCGATGACCTGATCAACCGCCTGATGGAGCTGTGATCCCATGACCTCACTCAGCACCGGCGATCTGTCGCAATCCTACCAGCTGCGCCGCCA
>JBARVM010000070.1:0-1774 GCA_049646265.1 Paracoccaceae bacterium | reverse complement strand
GTTGAGATTGGGGCCGGGGGTGACTAGATTGGAGATGTGGGGCGACTAGCCCTGATTGCTTTTGGGAGTGGGCGGTATGGCACGGCGGAGCAAAATCCAGTCTGACGAAACCGCAACCCCGGAAACGGACATATCCTCCGACGTGATGGCGCAAGAGGACCAGCCCAGCCCGGTCGAGGAAATGGCCGAAGGGGATCCGACCGAAGAGGCGGCAACCACTGACACGACAGCCGAACTGGGGCCGGAGATCGGCAACCGCGCCCGGCAAGAGGTGCGGGGGTCTTTTTGGCCATTGCTCGCAGCCTCTATCCTCTCTGCTGCGGTCGGTGCGGCGGGCGTGATCGGATTGCTCAAACTTTACCCCGAGTTTCTCGGTCAGGCGCCGCAGGGATCTTTGGAAGAAAGGCTGGCGGCGGCTGAAAGCCGGTTGGCTGATCTTGCAGGATCTGTGGCGGCACCCCAACCGCAGGCTGATGTCAAGATTGACGACGAGACCCTCTTGGCGCTGAAAACCGCGATTTTGGCCGAAATAGAGCCTGTTTCTGCAGATGAGGGCGCCCTTACGAAAGAGGTGAATGACCTTCAGGCCCGGCTTGCCGCGTTAGAGGCCAGTCCAACGGTGGCCGCCGTCGATACAGAAGGGCTGGCCGCGGCGAATGCCGAGACGAAACGCTTGCAGGAAGAAGCGGCAGCGTTGGCGCGGGCGGCAAAGACCAGCGCCGCGATGGCCGATCTGCGCGCCGCAATGGCCAGCGGAACAGCTTTTGACGGCGCTCTGGCAACCTTGGAGGAGGCGGGTATCGACCTGCCGCAGGGTCTTGTCGAGCAGTCCGGCGGTGTTGCCACCCTGGCCCGGCTGCAAGAAGATTTCCCCGCAGCGGCCCGCGCTGCCCTGAGCCATTCCTTGGCAGAGGCGGGCGGGCAGGGCGGATGGGCTGGCCTGATGGCGCTTTTGCGCAGTCAGACCGGCGCCAGATCGCTTTCCCCGCAGGAGGGCGATGACCCCGACGCGATCCTTAGCCGGGCAGAGGCGGCGCTGGGCAAGGCGGATGTGCAAACAGCACTGACGGAAATATCGACCCTGCCGGACAGCGGCCAGCAGCAAATGGCGCAATGGGTGGAGATGGCGAAGGGTAATCTTGCAGCGACCGAAGGTCTTCGGCTGCTGAGCGAGGCAGTCAAATGATCTGGTCCTTCATCAAGATCGCCGCATTCATCCTTGCTGTGGCGGGCGCCACGCTTCTGTCCAGCTATTTTGCGCAGACCGGCGGCGGCTTCAGAATATCCGTTGCCGATCAGGAATTTACCCTTGGGCCGGTGCAATCGGTCGCGGCCATTCTGATCGGTTTGCTGGCGCTTTGGCTCTTGCTGAAGCTCTTCAGCTTTCTCGGCGCGCTTGTCCGGTTCATCAATGGCGATGAAACGGCGATCAGCCGCTATTTCGACCGGAATCGGGAACGCAAAGGTTTTCAATCGCTGACCGACGGCTTGATGGCGCTGGCCTCGGGCGATGCAAAAGCAGCGATCACCCATGCGGCGCGCGCCGACCGGTTTCTGAACCGGCCTGAACTGACCAACCTTTTGTCGGCACAGGCGGCCGAGCTTTCGGGCGACAGCCGCAAGGCCACCGCCGCCTACAAACGGCTCTTAGCGGATGAGCGGACGCGCTTTGTCGGGGTGCGGGGCCTTTTGAAGCAGAAGCTGGAGGAGGGCGACAAAGAAACCGCGCTGAAGTTGGCGGAAAAGGCCTTTTTGATGAAACCGTCGCATTCCG
>JBARVM010000069.1:0-7918 GCA_049646265.1 Paracoccaceae bacterium | reverse complement strand
GTCAGGCGGATCGCGCTGCCGAGATGTTCGGCAAAAAGGCAGAAGTCCGGCTCAGACTCGCTGGTCAAAAGGATCTGGCCACTTTCCGATAGGCTGTCGAGGGCGGCGGCGGCATTCGGAAGCTTTGGGCCCAGATAGGCCAATAGACTTTCCCATTCGCCGCCATGGCGGCAGAGTTTTTCCAGCAATCGACGCGCCGGGCCGGTGGCGTCAATAAGCGTGCCGTCGGAAAAGAGAAATACTGTTGGTTCCACTGCGTTTTCCGGCACCAGTTCGTGCCGCACCCGGCGTGGTCCGGACCTGTCAAGAAACCCGATCAACAAGAGTGCCGCAAAGGCGGAAGCGGTGCAGATAACCACCATCAGGCCAGGCAATATCAAGTTGTACAACATCGAAAATCCGGTCCCTTCGGCCCCTGTGCCGCTGAGGTAAGACTTTCATTCTTTGGGTTAACAGAGGGTTAAGGAAGCAGCGCAAATTAACGACAATTACGTCAGGTCAGGGGGAAGGGCCGATTGCTTCCCTGACTGTCGCCGGGCCTTGCTTCAATCGCGGCGCGGGGCCAACTGACATCAACACGTGCGCCGCTTTTCCGGCCGCGCTCATCTTCGCGCAAGAACGGATCGGAATTGTTGGCAAAGGTCAATCCGGCGCCGGTCCGCTCTAGCAGGGTCTTGGCGATGAAAAGGCCAAGGCCCATACCTTCGTAATCCTTGCGCTGGTTGCTGGCTGCGGATCGCATGCCGCGGGGCCGCATGAACGGATCGCCGATCTTGGCCAGCGCATCGGGGGAAAACCCCTGACCATCGTCGATAACAGAGATCGACAGGCGCTCCTTGCTCCAGTCGAGATCAAGCCAGACATTGCCGTTAGAAAAATCGACAGCGTTCTGAATCAGGTTGCGCAACCCGTGAATGATCTCTGGCTGACGCAGGATGAGCGGCTGTGGCAGACTGCTTTCAGGCAAGGCCAGATGCACGGTCGCCACGCGATTGCGGTGGGGTTCCGCCGCTTCGCTGACCACGGCAGAAAAGGGGGCGGAGCGCATATGCAGATCGTCATTTCCCGCCCGGCCCATGGCGCGTAGAATATCCCGGCATCGATCCGCCTGCCGGTTGATAAGTGCCGCATCGCTTTGGAGCGATGGGTGATCTGCCAACTCGTCCACCAGTTCGCTGCTGGTCAGCTTGATCGTGGCCAAGGGTGTGCCCAGTTCGTGCGCCGCTGCCGCGACGACGCCCGACAGGTCTGTCAGTTTCTGTTCCCGCGCCAAGGCCATCTGGGTAGCCAAGAGAGCCTCGCTCATCGCATTAAGTTCGGTTGAAACCCGGCGGGCATAAAGCGCCAGAAAGACGATGCCGACAACAATGGCCAGCCAGAAGCCGAAACCAAAGAGCGGCGGAACAGAGACGGCGCTGCCGTCATCGCGCAGAAGTGGCAGGTGAAAAAGGGCAAGCGCGGAAACCAGCGTGACGGTCAGGGCGCCGACTATTGCCGTTGCGCGATCTTCCAGCGCCGTCGCGGCGATGGTCGTTGGCGCCAGTATCAGGAGGGCGAAAGGGTTGTTCAAACCGCCCGTCAGCGAAAGCAGTGCGGCAAGCTGAAAACTGTCGAACAGAAGGAACAAGAGTGCCTCTGTCTGCGACAGGCGGCGACTTTTTGGCAAGAGAAACCCGGCAAGCAGATTGGCAACCGCCGACAAAAGAACCAGGGCTAGACAGGGCACCAGCGGCAGCTGGATGCCAAGATAGTAGCGAGCAATCAGGATCGCGCCGAGCTGGCCGGAAATCGCCATCCAACGCAACAGGATCAGCGTCTGCAGCCTCACCCAGTTGCTGCGGTTGGCGAGCTCTAGCTTCTGTAACTGGCCGCGCGCGCGCTCTAGGGCTTTGCCTGACATTTGCCGTTCCATGTCTTGCCGGTCTGCCATTGCGTGATAGAAGGCTGCCATATCAATATCAATGCCTGCAAAGGGTGAGGGGTGAAGATGTCTGTTTCAACGGGGCGCATCGCTGTTGCGGCCGGAGCCACGCTGGCAATGGCTCTTGTTGCGATGTGGCAATATGGAAATTACGCGGGCCCACCCGGTTTCGAGAAATGTCGCACCGGTCAGGTTGCAGGCGGGGCGGCGGCCATTGGCGGGCCGTTTGAACTGATGGACGAAAACGGGCAAGAGGTGACAGACAAGGAAGTGCTGGCAAAACCCGCGCTGGTCTATTTTGGTTATACCTATTGCCCGGATGTCTGCCCAACCGACAGCGCCCGCAACGCCGAGGCGGTCGATATTCTGGAGGAGCAGGGGTATGAGGTGACGCCGGTTTTCATCTCTGTCGATCCGCGGCGGGATACGTCCGAAGTGCTAAAGGATTGGACCGACCTTCTGCATCCGCGGATGATTGGGTTGACCGGAACGGAGGAACAGATCCGTTTGGCCGCCCGCGCCTATAAATCTTATTATCAGGTGCCCGAAAATCCGGTCGATGACAATTATCTGGTTGATCATTCGACGCAGACTTTCCTGATGTTGCCAAATATCGGCTTTGTCGAATATTTCGGTCGCGATATTACCGCTGACGCCGTTGCGGAAGTGTCGGGCTGTTTTCTGGATGCGGCGCCGCCGAATTGACCAACTGCTGGCGCGACATTACAAATGTCGCTGATCCGGCGAAAGGACTGGCCTATGAACTCGCTTGACCATGCAGAATTGGGTGCCGACCGGTCGTTGCTTCTGGTCGATGACGATGCGCCCTTTATCCAGCGCTTGGCCAGGGCGATGGAAAAGCGCGGCTTTGTCCCCGAGACGGCCGAAAGCGTTGCAGCCGGACGCGCCATAGCGGCAACGCGCCCACCGGCCTATGCGGTTGTTGATCTGCGACTGGAGGATGGTAACGGGCTGGACGTCGTCGAGGCGTTGCGCGACAGGAGGCCAGATTGCCGGATCGTGGTTTTGACGGGATATGGTGCCATCGCGACTGCCGTGGCTGCGGTTAAGAACGGGGCGACCGACTATCTGTCGAAACCGGCTGATGCCAATGACATTACCAATGCGCTTCTGTCTCGCGGTGTGACGCCGCCGCCTGAAAATCCGATGTCAGCAGACAGGGTTCGCTGGGAACATATCCAGCGGGTCTATGAGCTATGTGATCGCAACGTGTCGGAAACTGCGCGCAGGCTAAGTATGCATCGCCGCACCTTGCAGCGAATACTTGCCAAACGCAGTCCGCGATAACATTTTTTTAGTCGAGTAATGTAGCGATTTGCTATAAGTCGACACGACTCGCTAATCTCAATCCGTCATAAGGGCTTCATTGTGAAAATGAACTTGGAAACGATGTCTCTAAAAGAACTGAAAGAACTTCAACTAAAAGTTGAAAAGGCTATCAGTTCATATGAAAACCGAAAAAAACAAGAGGCACTAGAGGAGCTAGAGAAAAAAGCTAAGACGCTTGGTTTTAGTCTCAGTGAACTGGTCGGCGGTTCTGTCGCGCGGAAACGTAAGCCTGCAAAGATAAAATATGCAAACCCGGCTAATGCAGCGGAAAAATGGACTGGCCGCGGCCGCAAACCACGCTGGGTAGAAGCGGCTCTAAAGTCCGGCAAGTCGCTGGACGACCTGCTTGTTTAGTTCTGCGATCTGAGCCATTTCAAGAAGGTGCGGGCCGCGACAGACTGCGGCCCCGGCGCCGAAACGATGTAGTATGCGCTTTGCCCATCATTGCAATCATCCAATAGCAGGCGCAATCGACCCTCTGCCAGGTCCTGTTCGACAATCGCCAGGATGGTGACGAAAAGTCCCAGCCCGGACCGGCCCGCGGCCAACATAAGTTCCTCTGTCAGAAAATAGCTTTTGGCGCTCGTCGAGATATCGACGCCGCTGCAGGCCAGCCATTGTTCCGGCTCTGGCCAGCCTTGCTCCAAAACCCATGGCAATTGCACCAGATCGGCCGCGACCAGGTTTTGCCGGCCCTGCAACAGCTTTTCGGCACCTACAACTACCATCCGTGCCGAGGTGAGGAATTCAGCCTCGACGCCGGGCCACTGCCCGAGGCCATAACGGATACCAATGTCGATATTCTCGCGGCGAAGATCTACCACATCATCTTCGGGGTGAAGGGTCAGTGTTATTTCGGGATGTTTTGCCCAAAAGTCGCGCAGACGCGGCATCAGCCAACGTTCGGCGAAAGTTGGCGTTGTGGTGATAGACAGGCTGTTCGGCCGCTGCTGGGCGTTCAGTCTGGCCAATTCGGACTGAATTTCGGCAAAGCCCCGGTTGGTTGCCGCCGCAAGTTCCAACGCCTCGTCTGAGAAGATAATCGCGCGGCCCTCTCTGCGCGCAAGGCCGCGGCCGAGGTAGGTCTCTAACCCCCGTACCTGTTGGGCAATGGCAGCTGGCGTTACATTGAGCGCCCGCGCCGCCTCGCTATAACCGCCAAAGCGTGTTGCCGCCTCTAAGGCCCTCAGGGCCGAGAGGGGCGGAAAGTTCAGCCAGTCGATCCGGGCCATATGATAGTTTTCCTAATATATCAGATTTCCAATTGATTGGGAGTTTTCGACAAAAAACAATATTTTTCAATCATGAAGTTGGATGAATGGAGAACGATATGTTGAATATTCTTACAGATGCACTTGCAATCGTGACCTTTCAGGCTAGGCCAAACCGGGCGGATGATAGACGCCGCCCAAGCAGTCGTTCTGTGGATGCCTGCCGTGACGACTGCCAGCGTCGCCGCTGGTTGTCGCTGGTCGGGCTGATACGCTAGAGCGCGTCGGCCAGCATATGATAGCGGTCGCTGAAGGCTGCGCGCGCCTCGGCTGGTGGGCGCAGCCTGATTTCAAGGTCAGGAAGATCCTGATGCGGGGGGCGGCCGAAGAAGCGATCGGCCTCGGCCCGCGAAAAACCGGCGATCTGCACCGCCTCCATCCAGGCGGAAATACGGTCGGCGCGCTTGATCTCCTTCTTGATCGCAGCGGGCAATTGCGCTGGCAAGCCAAAGCGCAGGTGGATCGCCGCCGCCAGCCGGTCATCCAATGCGCCGTATCCCGGACCCACGGCAGATTTGACCGGGCTGATCATATCGCCGATCACATATTCCGGCGCGTCATGCAAGAGCGCAGCTAATTGCCATTTGGCAGCGATCGAAGGGTTTAGCCGGGTAAAGATCGCCTCTACCAAAAGCGAATGTTCGGCCACCGAATAGGGCCAGTCGCCAAAAGTTTGCCCATTCCAGCGCGCCACGAATGCAAGCCCATGGGCAATGTCGGAAATCTCTATGTCAACCGGGGTCGGGTCCAGCAGGTCAAGCCGGCGCCCAGACAGCATCCTTTGCCAAGCGCGTTTTTGCACGTTTTCCCCCCTGCCGACCGACAAACTTGACGGGCAACCATTCTTGTGCGCTCGATTCACGCCAACACACGGCCCGCCCTTTCCGTCGATGTTTCTGGACCGGTGCGGCAGGCTTGGCAAGTAGGCCCCGGAATGGACGCGTCGGAAAGCAGACAGATAGAGGCGGCGCGCGTGATCTGCATCATCTGCATGATGTGGGTACATGTGAACCCCAGCCTTGCCGTGCCGTCCTATGTAAACGGGGGACCCGCCTATTTTTTGGGGGTAGTGCTTGGCGAGACGATGGGCCTGATCAGCGTCACGACGCTGAGTTTCATGTCGGGTTATCTTTTCTGGCAAACTGGCGTGAAGAAGCCGCTAAAAGATATCGGCCGAAGGCTGGCGCTGGCCATCTATCTGCCGACCCTGGTTTGGAGCGCGATTTTCATCATGCTCGCTGTGGGCCGCGGCATGGTTCTGGGTGTTCCGGCGACGGCTGCCCTTAGAATTGAGCCTACCTTCCTTGGCTATCTTAATGCCTGGACGGGTCTCTTTGAGACGACAGCTAATATCTCGCTGTTCTTCATTCGGGATCTTGTTGTCTCGACCCTGCTTTTGCGGCTCTTTGCGCCTGCGGTACGCCATGTTCCGCTTTTGCTGTTGGTTGCGGTGACTGTCATTGCCCTGTTCGCTGACACCCGGCCCCTTCTATTTCGCCCGGCCATATTCATTTTCATGGTTCTGGGCGCAACAATCGCGCAACGCGGTATCAGCCTGACATTGTTTGCCCGGCCCGTTGTGGTGGCGATAGGCTTTGCAACCTATCTGGCAGGTCTTATCGTGGTGGCCAGCCCGCTACATGAAACAGCGATAGGCGCATTGGCAGACCTTGGACGTCGGGGCGGGATGGGAGTTGTGATCCTTGCCGCCGCCCACTTCATACAACGAGACTTTCGTTTGCAAGCCTTGTCCAGCGTCAGCCGTGCCAGTTTTCTGGCCTATCTGTCGCACAGCGCGATTATCGGGATGATGTGGTTTGCGTGGAAAGTGCTGGTCGGGGACGAAATGCAGCCTTCCTATGCCGTTTTCTTTCTTATGGCGCCTTTTGCCGTGTTTGCGATGGCGGTTTTGGCTGGCAAATGGCTCGACCGAATGGCAGCGCATGCGCAACTGCTGGTCCGGGGCAAAATTTTTGCCCAGGCCGGGCACGCAAGACCGTTACCTGCAGGGCAGTAACCCATCATATTTCCGGTGATTAGGTGCCAAACAGAAACCTTACTCAGCTCAGATTGCCGTTAAGTCCATATGGTGTTATTGGCCCTTCGAAACATTGACACAGGAGCGGCAGGATGACCCCTGATTATATTGTGAAAGATATTGGCCTTGCCGAATTTGGCCGCAAAGAGCTTGATATTGCCGAAACGGAAATGCCGGGTCTGATGGCGCTGCGCGAAGAGTTTGGTGCGAAAAAGCCGCTGAAGGGCGCGCGCATCGTCGGGTCGCTGCACATGACCATCCAGACTGCGGTTCTGATTGAAACACTGACTGCGCTTGGCGCCGATGTGCGCTGGGCCTCTTGCAACATCTTCTCGACACAGGATCACGCCGCCGCCGCAATCGCCGCTGGTGGCACGCCGGTTTTCGCTGTGAAGGGCCAGACACTGGTGGAACATTGGGATTATCTCGACCGGTCCTTCCTTTTCCCCGAAGGGGCCAACATGATCCTCGACGATGGCGGGGACGCGACGCTTTATGTGCTTTTGGGCGCACGGGTCGAGGCGGGAGAAACCGATCTGATCGAAGTGCCGAAATCCGAAGAGGAAGAGGCGATCTTTGCCCAGATCAAGAAACGCATGGCCGCGAGCCCCGGCTGGTTCACCAAGCAGCGCGACGCGATCAAGGGCGTTTCGGAAGAGACGACGACCGGTGTTCACCGTCTTTACGACCTGCACAAGAAGGGCTTGCTGCCCTTCCCGGCGATCAATGTGAATGATTCCGTCACCAAGTCGAAGTTCGACAATAAATATGGCTGCAAGGAATCGCTGGTGGATGGTATCCGACGCGCCACCGACACGATGATGGCGGGCAAGGTCGCCGTGGTCTGCGGTTATGGCGACGTGGGCAAAGGCTCCGCTGCCTCGCTGCGCGGCGCAGGTGCCCGCGTGAAAGTTACCGAGGTTGACCCGATCTGCGCGCTTCAGGCAGCGATGGACGGGTTCGAGGTTGTGGTTCTGGAAGATGTGGTGGACAGCGCCGACATCTTCATCACCACCACCGGCAACAAGGACGTGATCCGCATCGAACATATGCGCGAAATGAAGGACATGGCCATAGTCGGTAATATCGGCCATTTCGACAATGAGATTCAGGTCGCGGCGCTCAAGAACCACAAATGGACCAATATCAAGAACCAAGTGGATATGATCGAGATGCCGTCAGGCGCGCGGATCATCCTTCTGTCCGAGGGACGCCTTCTGAACCTTGGCAACGCGACCGGCCACCCCTCATTCGTGATGTCGGCCAGTTTTACCAACCAGGTTCTGGCGCAGATCGAGCTTTGGACCAAGGGCGCGGAGTACAAGCCCGGCGTCTATA
>JBARVM010000068.1:0-5528 GCA_049646265.1 Paracoccaceae bacterium | reverse complement strand
GGCATTGTCATCGACGCCCTCAGCCTGCGCGCGCAAGAGGCCGAGATTAGAGACCTGCGTCAGATTCTGGCCGCCGTTCCGATCCCGATCTGGCGCGCCAATGCGGATGAAGATATTGTCTGGGCGAACGACGTCTATCTCAAACTGGCCACGGAGATCACTGGCGAAGAGGATCTGGTCTGGCCGCTGCCCAAGCTCATGCATGGCGTGCAGGCCGCCGGCACAGTACGCCGGGTGAAACTGGAAAGTGATCGGGCAAAATCCGATGTCTGGTTTGACCGGCATGTCGTAGCCTCCGGCGCCGAAACACTGCAATTCGCCATCCCTTCCGGCGCGACTGTCAAGGCCGAGGCGGCGCTGCGCGATTTCCTCCAGACGCTGACAAAGACTTTCGCGCACCTTTCTGTCGGGCTCGCGATCTTTGACAAGAACCGCCAGCTTGGCCTTTTCAACCCGGCACTGAACGATCTTACCACGCTCAGTTTCGAGTTTCTTTCAGGGCGGCCGACGCTCTTTTCCTTCCTTGACCACCTGCGCGAAGCGCGCATCCTGCCGGAGCCGAAGAACTACGCCAGTTGGCGGCAAGAGATGGCGGAACTGGAACGCGCCGCGACCAGCGGGCTTTATGAGGAAACTTGGGCCCTGCCATCCGGCCAGACCTTTCGCGTAACCGGCCGGCCGCATCCTGACGGCGCCGTTGCATTTGTGTTCGAGGATATCAGCGCCGAAATGTCGCTGAACCGTCGCTACCGCGCGCAGATAGAGCTTGGCCACTCGGTACTGGATACCCAGCAGGACGCGCTCTGCGTTTTTTCGGCCAATGGTGATCTGGTCATGTCGAACAGCTCTTACGCGGATCTCTGGGGTTCCGACCCATCCACCAGCCTGTCGAACCTTACGGTTCTCGATGCCACCCGGTCTTGGCAGGAACAGTGCAAACCCACGCCCATTTGGGGCGATATCCGGGATTTCGTTGCCGACTTGCGTGACCGCGCCGACTGGGACGCAGGGGTGATAACCAACACAGGCCAGCGTATGAACTGCACTGTCCGACCGCTGACTGCGGGTGCAACGCTTGTTTCTTTCCATGTACAACGCCCAGAAAAGCCCACGTGTCATAGTGTGCGCCGTGTTCGGCACAGAAGCTCTGCCCAAGGTTTACACTGATCGACGTGCTTTTGATCCGGCAAAAACTCGCCGACCACAATTCAGCCAATCGATTCTGCCGCAGTTTCGCCCCATGATTCTGGTTGTCTGAATGCAAACCACCCCTATCGGCAAATCCGGAAGAGACCTGTGCGACCAAAAATGCGGCGTTTTCAGAAAGGCAACAAGCGTTCCGCGCTGCTCATCATGGCGGTAGCTATTGGCTTCGCCACTGGCCTTTTTCTGACCGGTAATGGTCGCCTGTTTGCCCAGGATCAGGAAATCGAGGCGGTCGAAGCCGTAACCGGACAAAAATCGGCCAAGAATATCGAGGGTCTGCTGGCATCGGACCTAAAGGCGTTGGAAGCCGCGACAGAAAATGAAACCGCACTGGAAAATGCGGCACCGGACAGCCGCCTCGGAAAGATCGCGGCCTATCAAGCCGCCGCACGCGTGACGCAGACCAAAGCAACGGCCTATGATAAAGCCGCACGAACCCTTGCAGACGCGCGAACCATCCTCGCCCGGGCACAGGAAGAATTGCGCCTGGTCGAGGCTGCCTACGACGGCCGCACAACCGCCGACATCGCCGCTGGCATTAACGCGCTGGACCCAGCCGCCGATGATTTTGTTGAAGCGCTGGCCGCGCTGCAAGATGAAAGCGCTGCCGCGCTGGAGCACGAAGACCTGGTACTGAACTGGCAAGAGACGATCGTGGCGGCCGAAAGTGCGGTTTCCTCTGCAGAATTGGCAGAATCAAGACTGGCCAGCGAACTGGCCACCGCCGAAATCGCGGAAAAGGCCGCCCTTCTGGAGGCCACCAACAACCGCGAACTGGCACCCGAAGCGCTGGCCTATTTCCGCGAACAGCTTGGACTTTGACCGCAGCAGATGCCGCCCCGGCGGCTGACAATGCGCCGCTGGGGCAGTTTTTGCAGCTTCCGGGCCGCTCTCTCCCTTGTCGGCAACGCGGTTTTCCCCTAATCCGCGCCTGTCTCCGGTGAATGAGGAACCCTATGGCCGCGCTCTCCAAACCCAAGAAAGTTGTTCTGGCCTATTCAGGTGGCCTTGATACGTCGATCATCCTGAAATGGCTGCAAACCGAATATGGCTGCGAGGTCGTGACCTTTACCGCCGATCTCGGTCAGGGGGAGGAGCTGGACCCCGCGCGCAAGAAGGCGGAGCTTCTGGGGATCAAGCCGGAAAACATCTTTATCGAGGATGTGCGCGAGGAATTCGTGCGCGACTTCGTCTTCCCGATGTTCCGCGCCAATGCGCTGTACGAAGGGCTTTACCTTCTTGGCACCTCCATCGCCCGGCCGCTGATTTCCAAGCGTCTGGTCGAGATCGCGGCCGAGACCGGCGCCGATGCCGTCGCCCATGGCGCGACCGGCAAGGGTAACGATCAGGTCCGGTTCGAGCTTTCCGCCTATGCGCTGAACCCGCATATCCGTGTCATCGCGCCCTGGCGCGAATGGGATCTGTCGAGCCGGACCAAACTCTTGGAATTTGCCGAGACCAACCAGATTCCCATCGCCAAAGACAAGCGTGGCGAGGCGCCGTTTTCGGTCGACGCGAACCTTCTGCACACCTCCTCCGAGGGTAAGGTTCTGGAAAACCCCGGTGATGAGGCACCCGATTACGTCTATCAGCGCACCGTTCACCCGGAGGACGCGCCTGATACGCCCGAGATGGTGGAGATCACCTTTGAAAAGGGCGACGCCGTTGCGATCAATGGCGAGGCGATGAGCCCGGCAACCATCCTGACCAAACTCAACGAGCTGGGTGGCAAACATGGCGTCGGACGGCTCGACCTTGTTGAAAACCGGTTCGTCGGCATGAAGTCGCGCGGCGTCTATGAGACGCCGGGCGGCACGGTCCTGCTGGAGGCCCACCGGGGCATCGAGCAGATCACGCTTGACGCAGGTGCCGGGCACCTGAAGGATTCAATTATGCCGCGTTATGCGGAGTTGATCTATAACGGCTTCTGGTTCAGCCCCGAACGTGAAATGCTGCAGGCGCTGATCGACAAGAGCCAGGAACATGTTTCCGGCACTGTCCGCGTCAAGCTTTACAAGGGCTCGGCCCGCACCGTCGCCCGCTGGTCGGACCAGTCGCTTTATTCCGAAAAGCATGTGACCTTCGAGGAAGACGCAGGCGCCTATGACCAGAAGGACGCCGAAGGCTTCATCCGCCTGAACGCGCTCCGCCTGAAGCTGATCGCCACACGGAACGCGCGGGTAAAATAGGCCCGCCTAGCCCGAACAGGCGTCAAGCGGCTGCGCGGCAAGTTCCGCCAGTTGGCCGGAGCCAGGGATACCCTTCGCCGTCATTCACGCAAGAATACAATTGGCTGCCGCTTGATGGCAGCCAATTGCAAGTAGATGCAGCATGACCCTGCCGTTCCAAGCATCACAATTGCCCTGATTTTGCCACGATATTTGTCTAAAAAACCTGTCAGCAGTCGATAGGAGGGGACAGGTGCGCTTAAAATCTCTGGTTACACTTCTGGTATTGGCCGCGCTTGGCCTTTCGCCGGCCCCCGCTGCCCTGTCGCTTGGCGGGCTTGATGCCGCCTTTGCG
The DNA here is from genome assembly GCA_049646265.1 of Paracoccaceae bacterium. Taxonomy (GTDB): domain Bacteria; phylum Pseudomonadota; class Alphaproteobacteria; order Rhodobacterales; family Rhodobacteraceae; genus TMP-24. Next base: position 1,799 of record JBARVM010000068.1, on the reverse strand, counting down.
GGCAATGGCCAGGGCAAAGGTGCCGACAAGGGCAGCAAGGTGAAAAAGACCAAGAAAGCCAAGAAGGCCAAGTCCGAGGCGCAAGGCAATGCCAAGGCCAAGACAAAGAACAGCGCCTCTGCGAACGCTTCCTCACAGCAGGATGACGATTCAGATGGCGACGACGATAATGACGACGATTACGCCGAGGATGAGGGCGACGAGGACGTTGCCAAGAGCCATGGCGCCATTGCCTCTGAACTAAAGGGGCTGAACGCCTATCACGCCTCTGAAACCGCATTTCAGAATGCCGCGCCGAACAGCCAGGTCGGCCGGGTCGCTGCCTATCGCGACGCCGCCCGCGCGACGGAGGCGGGCAATGAAAAGCTGGAAACATCAGCCGATCGGCTGGATGCGGCGCAAGAGGCCCTTGACGAGGCTGTCGCCTCTGGCACTGCAACTGACGAGGAGTTGGACGCGCTCGAGGCCGAACGCGATCTGGCACAGGAGGATTACGATCTGACGCTTGCCGAGGTGGACAGCCTTGATGCGGCGGAAGAGGCGGCTTTGCTGTCGGCCTCCAACGGCAGGACACTTTCGCCAGAGGCGTTGGACTATCTGCGCCAACAGCTTGGCCTTGACGGCTAGACCATTGCGGTAAACAGGGGGCCGGTTTCACGGCCGGATAAGTTGGCGATCACGGGAAACTGACTTGCCCGTGAAGCGCGCGCTGGTGCATTGCAGGACAAACGGAGGGTTCCATGCGTCCTGTATTCATTCTGATGGCATTCCTGTTGGCCCCGCTTGCGGCACGGGCGGACACCGCGATTGTGGCCGGCGGCTGTTTTTGGTGCGTGGAGTCGGATTTTGAAAGCGTGCCGGGCGTGCGCGAAGTCACCTCCGGCTATACCGGCGGCACCACCAAGAACCCGACCTACAAAGAGGTCGGTCGTGGCGGCACCGGCCATTACGAGGCGGTCGAGATCAACTTCAACTCCGCCAAGGTCAGCTATGCCGAATTGATGCGGCTTTTCTTCCGCTCGGTCGATCCGACCGACGCGGGCGGGCAGTTCTGCGATCGGGGCGACAGCTACAGGACCGCGATTTTCGTCGCCAACGCGGCCCAGCGCAGCGCCGCAGAGGCCGCGAAGGCAGAGGCGGAAAAGGCGCTTGGCAAAAAGATCGTCACACCCATTCTGGATGCTGGCCCCTTCTGGAAGGCCGAGGCCTATCATCAGAACTATTACAAGGGCGACAATATCGTGTTGACCCGGCGCGGCCCGAAATCACAGTCCGCCGCCTATGCCTTTTACAGAGAGGCCTGCGGGCGCGACAAAAGGGTAAAGGCGCTTTGGGGGTCAGCCGCACCATTCGTCCACTAAGCCGCGGCGCGGTCTTCAGCGGGGGTTCTGCGCCTGAAAGGTGGCGACTTCTGCCGCGGTCGGGACCGCATCTGCGGTACCAGCCCGTGTGACCTTCAGCGCCGCCGCTGCCCCGGCCCATCCCAGCGCCTCAGAGGGTTCCAGCCCCCGTGCCCGCGCGGCAGCAAAATAACCGGCGAACGTATCGCCCGCCCCGGTCGTGTCTACTGGCGTGACACTATTGGCGGGCATACTGATCCGCCGCCCGTCGCGAGCGCGCCAGTCCACGCCCTGCGCGCCGCGCGTTACCAGCATTTCCGGCACGTCGATCTTGTCCAGCGCAACGCCAAGCGCGGCGGATAACTGTTCAGCCTCTACCGCGTTCAGCACCAAAACCGTGACATGGGGCAAGACCGCCCGCACCGCAGCTATGTCAAAGGGTGCGGCCGAGTAGATCAC
>JBARVM010000067.1:0-2174 GCA_049646265.1 Paracoccaceae bacterium | reverse complement strand
GAACACCAGTATTTCGTGACCGAGGAAATCCCCGCCATCCGCGACGCAGGTCACCGGATGCCGCTGATCCGCTGTCCGATCAGCGATTATTACTGCCGGCAGGAAAAGAACGGATTGCTGATCGGCTTTTACGAACAGGGGTGCAAGACATGGGGGATGGAAGGGATCGACCCTAATTTCGTCAATGCGCTCTGCCCCGACGATCTGGAGCGAATTACCGATGTGCTCGAAGGCGCCTTTGCCCGCATGCCTGCCCTGATGGAGGTCGGGATCAAGAATGTCGTCAATGGTCCGATCACTTATACGATCGACGGGGCGCCACTGGTCGGCCCGATACCGGGCAAGCGCAACGCCTTTTGCATCATAGGTCTGCGCGCCGGTCTCGGCGAGGGTGGTGGCCACGGCTGGCTTCTGGCCCAGCAGATCGTTCATGGAGAGGCCTGTTACGACACATGGGTCATCGACCCGCGCCGTTTTACCGGCCATGCCAACGTCGAACTGACCGCCTTGAAGGCGATCGAGGATTACCAGAATGAATTCCGCTTTCATTTCCCGCATGAGCATCGCCCGGCCGGACGCGGCGCCAAGACGACACCCCTGACCCCCGTACTTGCGGCCGAAGGGGCGGAATTTACCGTGGTCAATGGTTGGGAAAGGCTCGATTACATCAAACCCGCGCCGGATTTTCACCCGACATTGGGTTTCCACTTTGACGAGGCTTTCGATCTTGTCGGGGCCGAGGTGCGCAATGTGCAGGAGAATGTCGGCCTGACCGAGGTCAACGGTTTCAACCGGTTCGAGATCACCGGGGCGGACCGGCACCGGTTTCTCGACCGGATGTTTTGTGGTGCAGTGGTCAAGAAACCGGGTCGCGTCGGACTTGGCTATCTGCTCAACCATCATGGCATGCTGAAAGGCGAGGCGACGGTTGCCAATATCCCCCAGTCGGATCGCGGGCCGGAGCGGGTTTGGTACGGCTCCGCTGCGGCGGCGGAATATCATGACATGGACTGGCTGCGCGCCCATCTGCGGCCGGAGGAGGACGTGCAGATCAAAAGCCTGACCAACGAGCAGACCATTCTGGTCTTGGCAGGGCCGAAGGCGCGCGATGTCCTTTCGGCCTGCTCGCGGGCCGACTGGTCTGCGGCGGCCTTTCCATGGCTGTCGCTCCGCGAATGTTTCATCGGTTTTGCCCCTGCTACTGTCATGGGCGTCAGTTTCTCCGGCGAATTGGCCTATGAGATCCATGTGCCGAACGCGTCGCTCTTTGCTGCCTATAGCGCCTTGCGCAAGGCGGGGGAGCGTTTCGGGATGAAGCTTTTCGGCGCGCGGGCGGTGGATTCGATGCGGATGGAAAAGGGCTATCTGCACTGGAAGGCCGATATCCTTACCGAATTCACCCCCTATGAAACGGGGCTGGAGCGGTTTGTGAAGATGGAGAAGGGCGATTTTGTCGGCAAGGCGGCGCTGGCAGCGCAGGCCGCCAAGGGGCCGCGGCGGCTGTTGGTCAGTCTGCAGATCGACTGTGATCGCACCCCGGCGCGGGGCGGCTCGTCGGTCATGCTCGACGGGCGGGTCGTCGGGACCGTTACCTCGGGCGACTGGGGGCATCGGCTTGGCATCAATATCGCCTATGCCTTTGTCGAACCGGCACTGGCAGCGCCGGGGACGACGCTTGCGATCGACATGCTGGGCAGCCTGCAGGCGGCCAAGGTCATCGCCAGCGGCCCTTATGACCCGGATGGCAAGCGCATGCGCGGGTGATGCATTAGGGCCGCCTTGGCCACTTCCGCGCATGGGCACGGTTGTAATGTACGGCCAAAATGGGCGAGAAGGGCAGGCAAATCGTTTGAACCAAATGGATCACCGGGCAGCGAATGGCTCTTACAGGCGAAAGAACCCGTCTTATCAACGCCGCACGCCTGTCCGTCGCGCCGATGATGGACTGGACGGACCGGCATTGCCGCTTCTTTCATCGCCAGATCACCCGCCATGCCCTGCTTTATACAGAGATGGTCACAGCCCCCGCTGTCATTCACGGTGATCGCGACCGGCTTTTGGGGTTTGATGCGGCTGAACATCCCGTTGCCCTGCAGCTTGGCGGCTCCGTGCCCGAGGAAATGGCGCAGGCCGCGATGATTGCCGCGGATTATGGCTATGATGAGATCAACCTC
>JBARVM010000066.1:0-8756 GCA_049646265.1 Paracoccaceae bacterium | reverse complement strand
CATTCCGTCCCTCACTTGCTGCAATCTTTTCGTTTCAGACTGGTCAATCGGCCGGTTTAGGCCGATCTGGGTGGGTACCGTCCCCCAGTTAGGACAAGCCGAAGCGCTTTCGTCAACGAAAACCCGCCGACGACCGGTTCATCCCGCCCCTTTAACGGAGCACTTGCGCGGCAGGGGCTTTTCGCCTATATCCGCATTCAACAGAGGCGCTGCAGGGTCCAAACTTGCAGTCCACCGGTAGAACCGACGGGCCCTCTGGCCCGTTTTTTGTTTTTGGATCCTTGAAACCCGCCACCATGACCGACCTCATCGCCAAATCCGCCATTGATCAACGGCTTGCCGAGATCGTGACCCCCGCCATCGAAGGGCTGGGGTTCGAACTGGTGCGCATTCGCCTGATGGGCGGGCTGAGCAAGACGCTGCAGATCATGGCCGACCGGCCCGAAGGCGGCATCGACGTGGAGGATTGCGCCAAGGTATCGACGGCGGTTTCGGCCGTTCTGGATGTCGAGGATCCGATCCTTGACGCCTATACGCTGGAAGTGTCGAGCCCCGGGATCGACCGGCCGCTGACGCGGCTCAAGGATTTCGACCTGTGGGCCGATTACGAGGCGCGGCTGGAAACATCCGAAATGATCGACGGGCGCAAACGCTTCAAGGGCATGTTGCGCGGCACCGAAGGGGACGAGGTGCTGATCGAGATCGAAGAAGGCACCATAGGTCTGAAGTTCGACTGGCTGGCGGATGCCAAGCTGGTTCTGACGGACGAGCTGATCAGCGAAATGTTGCGGCAGAAGAAGGCGAACGAGATCGTCGATGAAGCCGCGTTTGATGATATCGAACAAGATACTTCCGAGGAGGAGTAATATGGCCATTACCTCAGCAAACCAGCTGGAACTTTTGCAGACGGCAGAGGCAGTTGCACGCGAAAAGATGATCGATCCGGAGCTGGTGATCCAGGCGATGGAAGAGAGTCTCGCCCGGGCGGCGAAGTCGCGCTATGGCTCGGAAATGGACATTCGCGTGGCGATTGACCGCAAGACCGGCCGCGCCACCTTTACCCGCGTGCGCACGGTTGTGGCGGATGATGAGGTTGAAAATTACCAGGCGCAGCTGACGGTTGAGCAGGCCAAGCAATATCTCGACAATCCCGCCATCGGCGACACGATCGTCGATGAGGTGCCGCCGGTCGATCTGGGGCGGATCGCCGCGCAGTCGGCCAAGCAGGTGATCCTGCAGAAGGTCCGCGAGGCCGAGCGCGACCGCCAGTTCGAGGAGTTTCAGGACCGCAAGGGCACGATCATCAATGGCGTGGTCAAGCGCGAGGAATATGGCAATATCATCGTCGATGTCGGCCGGGGCGAGGCAATCCTGCGCCGCACCGAAAAGATCGGCCGCGAAAGCTATCGCCCGAACGACCGTATCCGCGCCTACGTCAAGGATGTGCGCCGCGAGGCCCGTGGCCCGCAGATCTTCCTGTCGCGCACCGACCCGCAATTCATGGCCGAGCTTTTCAAGATGGAAGTGCCGGAAATCTACGACGGCATTATCGAGATCAAGGCCGTAGCCCGTGATCCGGGCAGCCGCGCCAAGATCGGCGTGATCAGCTATGACGGGTCCATCGACCCGGTCGGCGCCTGCGTCGGTATGCGCGGCAGCCGGGTTCAGGCGGTGGTCAACGAGTTGCAGGGTGAAAAGATCGACATCATTCCGTGGAATGAGGATCAGGCGACCTTCCTCGTCAATGCCTTGCAGCCGGCCGAGGTTTCCAAGGTCGTGATCGACGAAGAGGCCAACCGCATCGAGGTGGTGGTGCCGGACGGGCAGCTTTCGTTGGCCATCGGCCGCCGGGGCCAGAATGTGCGCCTTGCCAGCCAGCTTACCGGGCTTGACATCGACATCATGACCGAGGCCGATGAAAGCGAGCGTCGTCAGGCGGAATTTGCCGAACGTACCAAACTCTTTATGGAAGCGCTGGATCTGGACGAATTCTTTGCCCAGCTTCTGGTTTCCGAAGGGTTCGCCAGCCTTGAAGAGGTCGCCTATGTCGAGGTGGACGAGCTTTTGTCGATCGAAGGGGTCGATGAGGATACCGCTTCGGAACTGCAGACCCGTGCCCGCGAACATATCGAAGCCGCCAACAAGGCCGCGATGGACAATGCCCGCGCCCTGGGTGTCGAGGACAGTCTGGTCAACTTCGAGGGGCTGACCCCGCAGATGCTGGAAGCGCTGGCCAAGGATGACGTCAAGACCCTGGAAGATTTCGCCACCTGCGCTGACTGGGAACTGGCCGGCGGCTGGACCACTGTGAATGGCGAGCGGGTCAAGGACGAGGGTCTTTTGGAAAAATTCGATGTGAGCCTTGAAGAGGCGCAGCATCTGGTGATGACCGCCCGCATCCTTCTTGGCTGGGTGGACCCGGCCGAACTGCACTCCGACAGCGAAGCTGCCGACGAGGAAGAGGAAGCCGAAGCCTGATGACCCGCGGCGGACAGGACAAGATGCATGACAATCCCGAACGGCGCTGCGCCGTGACGGGAGAGGTGCAGCCAAAGGCTGGCCTTGTGCGCTTTGTCCTGTCGCCCGAGGGCATGGTTTTCCCCGATCTGGCGGAAAAGCTGCCCGGTCGCGGGATCTGGGTCACGGCCGAACGCGATCTGATCGCCAAGGCGGCGCAAAAAGGGCTGTTCAGCCGCGCCGCCAAGACCCCGGCCACGGTGCCGGAGGGGCTGGTCGATCTGGTCGAGGCCGGGCTTGCGCGGCGGGTGGTCGAGTTGATCTCTTTGGTGCGCAAGGCGGGAAAATCCGTGTCGGGCTTTGAAAAGGTCAAGGGCTGGCTGGCCGAAGGGCGGGCGAAAGTGCTTTTCCAGGCCTCTGACGGGTCAGAGCGCGGCAAGGGCAAATTATGGACGCCGGAAGGCGGAAGGTGGTTCGGATGCCTGACGGCAAACGAGCTTGGACAGGCATTCGGACGCGATTCTGTGGTTCATGCGGCGCTTGCCGCTGGCGGACTCACGAAGCGTGTTGTACATGAGGCCGCGAAGCTGAATGGCTTGCGGCAAGCGAACGGCGGAATATCCGTCGGGAAGGACTAATACCGGCATGAGCGATACTGACGGCAAAAAACCTCTTGGTCTTGGTGGCGGACGCCCCGGACAGGTCAAGCAAAGCTTCAGCCATGGTCGCACCAAAGCGGTCATCGTAGAGACCAAGCGCAAGCGGGTTGTGGTTCCCAAGGCCGGACAGGCCGCGGGCGGCAGCGCTGGCGCGCCAATCTCGGGTGACCCGTCCAAACGGCCCGCCGGCATTTCCGATGCCGAGATGGAACGCCGCATGAAGGCCCTGCAGGCCGCAAAGGCGCGCGAGGTCGAAGATGCGGCCCAGCGGCTGGCGGATGAAAAGCAGCGCGAGGTGGAGCGCGAGCAGCGCCGCGCCGAAGCCGAGGAAAAGGAACGCGAAGAACGCGCGCGCCAGGAAGCCTTGCGCCTGAAGGCCGCGGAAGAAGAGGAACGCAAGGCGCAGGAAGCCACTGAGCGCGACCAGCGCAAGCAGGATGTGTTGCGCACCAAGCCGCTTCGGGCCGCCGCACCGGCCGCTGCCGCACCGGTCGACCCGGCCGCCGCAGAGGCCGCGGCCGCACGCGCCGAGACCAAGGGCGTTGCCTCTGTCGGGCCGCGCAAGACTGACCGTGAACGCGATGACCGCGGCGGCGCCGGCGACCGTGACAACCGTGGCAAGTCCAAGGGCGACGACAACCGCCGCACCGGCAAGCTGTCGCTGACCGAGGCACTGGCGGGCGAAGGTGGCCGTCAGCGGTCGATGGCTGCGATGAAGCGCAAGCAGGAAAAGGCCCGGCAAAAGGCGCTGGGCATGGTGGTCAAGGCCGAAAAGCAGGTGCGCGACGTGCAGCTGCCCGAAACGATTGTCGTCTCGGAACTGGCCAACCGGATGGCCGAACGTGCCGCCGATGTGGTCAAGAGCCTGATGAAGATGGGCATGATGGTCACGATGAACCAGGCCATCGATGCCGACACCGCCGAACTGGTGATCGAGGAATTTGGCCACAAGACTGTGCGGGTTTCGGATGCCGATGTCGAACAGGTGATCGACAGTGTGGTGGACAAGCCCGAAGACCTGAAACCGCGCCCGCCGATCATCACGATCATGGGCCATGTCGACCACGGCAAGACCAGCCTTCTCGACGCGATCCGCAAGGCCAATGTCGTCTCTGGCGAGGCGGGGGGTATCACCCAGCATATCGGCGCTTATCAGGTAACGACGGACAGCGGCGCGCTCTTGTCCTTCCTCGATACGCCCGGCCACGCGGCCTTTACCTCCATGCGGGCGCGTGGGGCGCAGGTGACGGATATCGTCGTTCTGGTTGTTGCCGCCGATGACGCGGTAATGCCGCAGACGATCGAGGCGATCAATCACGCCAAGGCCGCCAAGGTGCCGATGATCGTCGCCATCAACAAATGCGACAAACCCGACGCAAACCCGCAAAAGGTGCGGACCGACCTTTTGCAGCATGAGGTGGTGGTCGAGGCCATGTCCGGCGATGTGCAGGATGTGGAAGTTTCGGCCAAGACCGGCAAAGGGCTCGACAACCTGCTGGAAGCGATTGCGCTGCAGGCGGAGATTCTGGAGCTGAAAGCCAACCCCAATCGTGCCGCCCAAGGCGCGGTGATCGAGGCCAAGCTGGACGTCGGCCGTGGCCCGGTCGCCACGGTTCTGGTGCAGAATGGCACGCTCAATCAAGGTGACATTTTCGTTGTCGGCGAACAGTGGGGCAAGGTGCGCGCGCTGATCAATGACAAGGGTGACCGGGTGCCTTCGGCTGGCCCCTCGGTGCCGGTCGAAGTGCTGGGGCTGAGCGGCACGCCCGCCGCCGGCGACGTTCTGAATGTGGTCGAGACAGAGGCGCAAGCCCGCGAAATCGCCACCTACCGCGAGAATGCGACCAAGGACAAGCGCGCGGCGGCCGGTGCGGCCACAACGATGGAACAGCTGATGGCCAAGGCCAAGGCTGACCGCAATATCGCCGAGCTGCCCATCGTCGTCAAAGCCGATGTGCAGGGCTCGTCCGAAGCGATCGTGCAGGCCGTCGAGAAGATCGGCAACGACGAAGTCCGCGTGCGGGTGCTGCATTACGGCGTCGGGGCCATCACCGAATCCGACATCGGCCTTGCCGAAGCCTCAGGCGCGCCGGTCATCGGTTTCAACGTGCGGGCCAATGCGCCTGCCCGCGCCTCGGCCAACCAGAAGGGGGTCGAGATCCGCTATTACTCGATCATCTATGATCTGGTCGATGACATCAAGGCGGCGGCCTCTGGCCTGCTGAAGGCCGAAGTGCGGGAAAACTTCATCGGTTACGCCAAGATTCTGGAGGTTTTCAAAGTCTCCGGTGTTGGCAAGGTGGCCGGCTGTCTGGTGACAGAGGGTATTGCCCGCCGCTCGGCTGGCGTGCGGCTGTTGCGCGACGATGTGGTCATTCACGAGGGCAACCTCAAGACGCTCAAGCGGTTCAAGGATGAGGTCAAGGAAGTGCAGTCCGGTCAGGAATGCGGCATGGCCTTTGAGAATTATGAGGATATCCGCCAGAATGACGTCATCGAGATCTTCGAGCGGGAAGAGATCGAGCGTAAGCTGGACTGAGGCGATCCGCAGCGCAGGTCGCCAGAATTACAGAATTGGAGAAAGCCGCCAGCCTGTCAGGCGGCTTTTTTCGTTACAGGGTAACCTTCGTATATCCGGTCACCAACGCGCACAACGATCTTGCCGTTGTCCAGCTGGCGTTCGAAGAGTCCTTGTACCTGTACGCAACTGCCTAGTGTTATGGTTCGAAGCATCCCTAGTATCCCCTCTTGGGCTGCCGATATGATTGGCCCGCTGAGGTTATTCCCTCATTAACGCGCCGCCGGGAACGATCACACTTGTTACAACACTGTTAAGAAAGTTTCATACAACTGCGGTTTTGGAAACAATAATTTTTGGCAGCCCGGGAAAAACCGCAAATTTTCTTTTGCAAATTTGCCGAAAAAACCCACTTTTTCCCATTTCGGATCGATTTTTTGATCAGATCCAGTCTCTCAGAATCGGAATCAGGGGCAAGTCGGCGGGCGGCATCGGGTAGTTGGAAAGATCCCGGGCGCGAACCCAGGCGAGTTCCTGCCCCTCGTTCCCCTGGACTGTTCCCTGCCAGCGTCGGCAGGCGAAAAGCGGCATCAGCAGGTGGAAATCGGGGTAGCTGTGGCTGGCGAATGTCAGGGGGGCAAGGCAGCTTGTCCAGGTGTCGATGCCGAGTTCTTCCTTCAATTCGCGGATCAGCGCCGCTTCGGGGCTTTCGCCCGGCTCGACCTTGCCACCGGGAAATTCCCAAAGTCCGGCCAGAGATTTTCCGGCCGGACGGCGGGCCAAAAGCACCCGCCCGTCACTGTCAATCAGGGCCACGGCGGACACAAGAACGATCCGCATCACTGGCACTTCCGGGCGGGCCTGCCGCCAGTCATGAACGGTAATCGGCGTTGATCGCCACATAGCGGGCGGTCAGATCGCAGGTCCAGACAGAGCGTTTGCCCCGGCCCAACCCCAGATCTACGCCGATGACCAGATCGGAACGCTGCATGTAGGCGGCACCATCCTCCTCGCGATAGGCAGGATTGCGCAGCCCTTTGGCGGCCACCAGACAATCGCCGAAACGAATGGAAAGCCGGTCGCGGTCAGCCTCGGCGCCGCTTTTGCCGACCGCGGCGACGATGCGGCCCCAGTTCGGATCCTCGCCAGCGATCGCGGTCTTGACCAGCGGCGAATTGGCGATGGAGAGGGCGACACGCTGCGCATCGGCATCGTTGCGCGCGCCGCTGACGCGGACCTCGACAAATTTCGTCGCCCCTTCGCCGTCGCGCACCACCAGATGCGCCAGTTCCAGCATCACCTTTTGCAAGGCCGCCTCAAAGGCCTTGGCGACCGCGCCCTTGACCGGTGCCGCCGGGCTTTGACCGGTGGCGGCCAGCAGCAACGTGTCGGAGGTAGAGGTGTCGCTGTCTACGGTAATGGCGTTGAAGGTCGCATCCACATTGCGCGACAGCATCTTTTGCAAGCTGGCGGCGGGGATCTTGGCGTCGGTGAAAATATAGACGAGCATTGTTGCCATATCGGGGGCAATCATGCCGGAGCCTTTGGCGATGCCGGCGATGGTAATCGGCCCGCCCTCTCCCTCTATCACGGCGCTGGCGCCCTTGGGGAACGTGTCGGTGGTCATCATCGCCTTCGCCGCCATCTCTATCCCGGCGGGATCAAGTGCGGCGGCAAGTTCGGGCAGGATGGCAGTGATCTTGCCGTGATCGAGCGGCTCGCCGATGACGCCGGTGGAGGAGGAAAAGACCCGGCTGACCGGCAGGCCAAGGGTCTTGGCCACGCCAGAAGTGATCGCCGCCACCGACTGATCGCCGACCTTGCCGGTAAAGGCGTTGGAATTGCCCGAATTGACGATAATCGCCGCCCCCTGACCAGCCGGCACCTTGGCGGCCAGCTTGTGCTGGCAGTCGCGCACACAGGCCGAACGGGTCGAAGAGCGGGTAAAGACCCCGGCCATTGCGGTGCCGGGCACCAGATGCACCAGCATCACATCCTGACGATCCTTGTACTTGATCCCGGCGGCAGCGGCGGAAAAGGACACGCCCGCCACGGCGGGCAGGTCTGGAAAGCTGGCCGGTGCCAGTGGCGAAACCAGCTTGCCAGACGCGGTTTTTGCCGCGGTGGGCTTGCCCTTGCCAAGCTGCGTTTTCAACTTGGCGACCCGGCCTTTCAGCTTGTCGACCTTTGCCTTCAAGTCCTTGTCGCTTTTACCCATCACATGCCTCTTTCCGCCGAACGAACGGCCATGCCCTATTGGTCGATCAGATCGGTCTGTTTCAGGACCGCCGGATCAATGCCGTCTGCCGCGCGGGTGATCGTGGCCGCATCCATGGCGCTTTTCAACCGATCCTCCACCGCTTTTTGACGCAGATCGCCGGACAGCTCTTCGGTGACCTCTTCCATCGAGGGCACGCTTTTTGCCCGCACCTCGTCCAGCTTGATCAGATGCCAGCCGAAATCCGTCTTGACCGGGTCCGAAACCGTGCCGGCGGTCATGGCCACCACCGCATCCTCGAAAGGCTGCACCATCATGCCAAGGCCGAACCAGCCCAGATCACCGCCATTCGCCGCCGAACCGCGATCCTTGGAAATTTCGGTGGCGAGCTTGGCGAAATCCTCGCCAGCGTCGATCTTGAGCTTGAGCGCTGCTGCCTCTTCCTCTGTCTCGACCAGAATATGGGCGGCGTGATATTCCTTGGCCGGGGCGGCATTGGCGTATTTCTCGTCATAGATCGACTTGAGCGCCGCATCGGTCACCGCCTGTCCGGCGGCAGCATCGAGCACCTTGGCCGACAGATAGGCGCGTTCCTGATTTTCGATGTTCAGCATATCTGCCTTGGTCTTGCTCTCGGCGCCGATCTGCGCAAGGGCCGACTGCTGGATCAGCTGTTCCAGCACACCGTTGAACAGGACATCATCGGCGAGCGACTGATATTGCGCTGGCAAGGTCTTGCGCACGGCGATCATGTGACCAAGGGTAATCTGCTGGCCATTGACGGTGGCCACGACTGTATCGGCGCCGACCTCTTCGGCAAGGGCGGGCAGGGCAAAGCCGAGTGCCAGCGCCGTCGCTGCCAAAAAGTTGGTTGTTTTGGTCATATTCCTGCGCTCCTTCACGG
>JBARVM010000065.1:0-5331 GCA_049646265.1 Paracoccaceae bacterium | reverse complement strand
TTTCTGCCGATGGCCTTTTGCTTTCCCGGCTATGACACCCGCAATGCCGATCTGCCGCCGCCCCGTCGCTGCGCAGACCACTGGCGCGATCAGGTGATGGCGTCGCTCCCTGCCGTGCGCCTGACCTTTGTCATCGGCAGCTATGCCCAACGCTGGCACCTAGGCCCCTCTGTCACCGACCTGACCTCGACCGTTGCGGCATGGCGGCGCCATCTGCCGGATGTTTTCCCCTTGCCACACCCGTCATGGCGCAATAGCGGATGGCTGAAACGCAACCCCTGGTTCGAGGCCGACCTCGTCCCCGCCGCCCGGCGCCGTGTGAAAGAAGTGCTTGCCGATGTCGCAGACGACCGTTGAAACCGCCCTTGACAGGGCCCATCGTGCCATGAGCATGGCGCCCGACGATGATGCGGCGCGGCTGAACTGGTATCACGTCTTTGCCGACAGTGAATTGTGCCTTCTCCTGGAGAAGGAGGCAGAGGGAGTTGAACTTTCCCCGGCCATCTTCGAGCTGAGCGAGGGCCGCTTTGCGATGGTGTTTGATCAGGAAGAACGGCTGGCAAGCTTTGCCGAGGATGTCGTGCCCTATGCCGCGCTGCCGGGACGGGTGATTGCCGCCAATCTTGCCGGGCGCGACATCGGCATTTGCGTGAACCTCGATGTGGCGCCGTCTGCCTTTGTCATGCCCGCCGGGGCGGTCGACTGGCTTGCGGGAGCCCTGTCGCAGACGCCTGCCCCGGCCAGCGGTCCGCTTGGCGGCTGGACCGCGCCGCAAAACCCCGAACTCGGTCGGGCCCTTTGGGCCAAGCTCATTGGCCAGCCACTTCCCGTACGCGCGGTCTGGCTGACCGGCGTGCGGCTTGAAGGAGATCAGGCGACCCATGCCTTTGTCTTTGTCGATGCCGACCGCAGTTATGAAGGCCCGCTTGCCAGAGCCGCCAATGAGGCGGTGCTGTTTTCCGGCCATGATCCAGAGGGGGTCAGCATCCTCTTTCTTTCTGCCGAACAGGCGGCGGGGCTGGAAGGGATAGCCCTGCCGGTCTGGGCGCCGCCCGAACCGACAATAGCGCCCGAACCCGCCGCAGCACCTGCCGCCCCGGGGTCGGACCCCGACCGCCCGCCACGGCTCAGATAGAGCCTATGGACGACCGGTCAGGGCGGATTCGTCCTTTTTCACATAGACGAAATTCTCGATGATCGCGGCGGCCTCTTCTGCCGTCTCGACATATTTGAAGAGGTCAAGATCCTCGGCCGAAATCGTGCCAGCCTCTGCCAGGGCCTGCCAGTTGACCACCTTGTCCCAGAATTCCTGCCCGAACAGCAGAACCGGCACGCGGCTCATCCGGCCGGTCTGGATCAGCGTCAATGCCTCGAACATTTCGTCGAGCGTGCCAAAGCCACCGGGAAAGACGCAGATAGCCTTGGCGCGCATCAGGAAATGCATCTTGCGGATGGCGAAATAGTGGAAGTTGAAGCACAGGTCCGGCGTCACATATTCATTGGGCGCCTGTTCGTGCGGCAAAACGATATTGAGGCCGATCGAATAGCCGCCCGCCTCGTTCGCGCCGCGGTTGCCTGCCTCCATCACGCCGGGCCCGCCACCGGTGACAATCACATTGTCCCGGCCATAGCTTTCCAGACTGCGTTTGGTCATCAGGGCGGCAAAGCGGCGCGCCTGTTCGTAATATTTCGATAGATCGGCCAATACCGGTGTTCTTGCGCTCTCCTTGTTGACCGGATCGGGAATACGGGCACCACCGAACAGAACGATGGTCGACTGGATGCCGCGTTCATCAAGGATCATCTGCGGTTTGAGCAGTTCCAGCTGCAACCGCACCGGGCGCAATTCTTCGCGCGTCATGAAATCGGCATCGGTAAAGGCCAGCCGGTAACAGGCCGAACGGGTTTGCGGCGTGTCGGGAATGCGGTTGGCGGCCTCGACATCCTGATGGCTGTCACGGAAAGGATGGCGGCGGGGGTCGTCTTTCATCGGGCGTCCTTTGTCTGTCTCGATTGCCAAGACCTAGCGGCTTTGCCGGGCCGAGGCCAGTCACCGCAGGGTCGATGGCGCAGTTGTGAAATGTAAGGTCGCATTGCCCCAGTCGGCGCATCGTCTTATAGGCGATGTAGATCCAAATCCAAGCCGAAGGAAACGCCATGTCCAATGCCCAGCTCGAACAAGCCATCGAAGCCGCCTGGGAGGCGCGTGACACAATCACGCCCGATACAAAGGGCGAAGCCCGCGAGGCGATCGAGGATACGTTGACTGCGCTCGACTCTGGCCGCCTGCGGGTGGCCGAGCGTCAGGCGGACGGCAAATGGCACGTGAACCAGTGGGCCAAGAAGGCGGTGCTCCTGTCCTTCCGCCTGACCGACATGCACGAGATTTCGGGCTCGAACGGCGGGTCGAACTGGTGGGACAAGGTGCCTTCGAAATGGCAGGGCTGGGGAGAGAACCAGTGGCGCGCGGCGGGCTTTCGTGCCGTGCCCGGCTCCATCGTCCGCCGCTCCGCCTTCATCGGCAAAGGCGTGGTTCTGATGCCCTCCTTCGTCAATATCGGCGCCTATGTGGACGAAGGCTCCATGGTCGATGGCTGGGCCACGGTCGGCTCCTGTGCCCAGATCGGCAAGAACGTGCATCTGTCGGGTGGCGTCGGTATCGGCGGCGTCTTGGAGCCGATGCAGGCAGGCCCCACGATCATCGAGGACAACTGCTTTATCGGTGCCCGCTCCGAGGTGGTCGAGGGCTGCATCGTGCGCGAAGGCTCGGTCCTTGGCATGGGTGTCTTCATCGGCCAGTCGACCAAGATCGTCGACCGCGAGACGGGCGACGTGATGTATGGCGAAGTGCCCGCGGGTTCGGTCGTTGTTGCAGGCTCCATGCCCTCGAAAGGCGGGATCAACCTTTACTGCGCGGTGATCGTGAAGAAGGTTGACGCGAAGACCCGTGCCAAGACGTCTATCAACGAGTTGCTGCGCGACTAGGGTGCGGTAGCATTCCGTCAGCCTGAAGGGGCCGTCGTGAACCAGGTTCGTCTTTTGATGTGTGCAATCGGGGTTATCGGCGCCAATACACTGGCGCTGAGCCCGATTGCCGGTAATGTTGCGCGCTCATTTACCGGGGCGGGGGCGACGGATGTATTGACCGCGGCCGCGCTTTACGGGGCTGGCACGGGGCTGAGCGCACTTTTCCTCGCGCCCCAGATCGACAGGTTGGGTCGGCAGCGTGCGCTGGTGATATCTATGGCGGGCCTTGCCCTTGCGCTTGGGATCTGCACGGCGGCGCCGACTTTGGCATGGCTGATTGGCGGACAGATATTGGCCGGGGTCTCGGCCGGGATGGCGCTGCCTGCCATTTATGGCCTGTCCGCGGATATCGCGCCAAAGGGTCGGGCCAGCGAGACTTTGGGCAAAGTGTTGACAGGCTGGACGCTGAGCCTTGTGGCGGGGGTCAGCCTCTCGGCACTTCTGGCCGATGTCCTGCACTGGCGGGCGGTCTATGGGTTTCTGGCTGCGGCCAGCCTTTTGCTGATGCTTGTACTCTGGCGGCTTCCGGCCCCGCCGCGCAATGTCGCGCCACCCATCGGCTCTCCGCTGGCGGCACTTCGGGTCAGAGGGGTCTGGCGGCTCTTGCTTGCGGCTGCGCTTTTCATGGGGGCGTTTTACGGCTCTTATGCCTATCTCGGTACCCATCTTAGTCAGGACCTTGGCCTGTCGACAGCGCAGGCCGGCCTTGCCGCGCTGATCTATGGGGTCGGATTCGGTGGCGCAGCACCGTTTGGCCGGTTGATTGACCGGCACGGGCCCTTGACCATAACACCGCTCCTGTTCACGGCGCTTTTGTTTGTCTATGCGCTGATGGCCTTTCTTGCCGGTCATGCCGCCTTGATCCTCGGTCTTTGCCTTGTCTGGGGCGGGATCAACCATCTTTGCGTCAACAGCCTTGTCGGTCAGCTCAGCGACATCGCCCCGGAACGGCGCGGCGCGATCCTTGGCCTTTATGGCGCTGTATCATATGGTGCGATGTTCGCCGGTACGGCCAGCTTCCGCCCGGTCTTTGAAATCTACGGCTTTACCGGCGTGGCGATTGCCGCTTGGCTTTGTATCTGCCCGGCCCTTGCCGGCGCGCTTTATGCCAGACATGCGGCGCGGTTGCTCGCACAGCCCTGAAAGGCCCGCCCCCCGCGGCATCTTGGCTTGCCGCGCCGCACGCGCTATGGCTGATCTGAAGCGAACCGGCCCGGGGGTCGGCACGAAAAGGGCAAGGCACAGATGAGCGACGACAAGGTAAAACGCCCGCAACAGGTCTTTACCCTTCTGGTAGAGGTCGGGCGCAAGGCCGGTGATGGCCTGCCCAAAGGCGCCAAGGGTGCCGCGCTCTTGTGTTATTCCACCGGTGTGTCCGAGGAAGAGGCGGTGCGAGAATGTGTGGCCGTGCTGAAGGTTGCCGATATGGCGCCATTGGATGTCACCGGCTACGGCACGCTTGAGGAGCGCGAGGCGCAAGGCCATGAGATCGGCGCGGATGAGCGGGAACTTATGGCGCAGGCGCTTGCCGACAATGCCGTGGTCGTCGTGCAGGTTACCCCTTTCTTCGACGACAAGGACCGCGCCGAGGCGCTGCAATGAACCCCGATGACGGAGCGCGACCAAGTGACCCATTCGCCCATTGATCCGGTCAAGCTGACGGTCGATCTTGTCCGCTGCCCCTCTGTCACGCCGGAAGAAGGCGGGGCGCTGCTGCTGCTGGAGGGGTTGCTGACCGACGCCGGCTTTACCTGCCACAGGGTTGACCGGGCTGACACCGCCAACCTTTTCGCCCGCTGGGGACAAAAGGGCGCTGCGCGGAGTTTCGGCTTTAACGGCCATACCGATGTGGTGCCGGTGGGCGATGCCGCCGCTTGGCGCCGCGACCCGTTCGGCGCTGAGATCGACGAAGGTTTCCTTTGGGGCCGTGGGGCGACGGACATGAAATCCGGCGTGGCGGCCTTTGTTGCGGCTGCGGTGGATTTCGTCCGCACGACGCCGCCCGACGGCGCCATCATCATCGCGATCACCGGGGACGAGGAAGGGCCGGCCAAGGACGGCACCGTGGCCATCCTCGACTGGATGGTCGCCAATGGCGAGGCGATGAGCCATTGTCTGGTCGGCGAACCCACCTGCCCGGATGTGATGGGCGAGATGATGAAAATCGGGCGGCGCGGCTCTCTTGGCGCGCGGATAGAGGCACAGGGCGTGCAGGGCCATTCGGCCTATCCGCACCGGGCGCTGAACCCCTTGACCGGGCTGGTGCGGCTGCTTGACCGGCTGGCACGGCACGAACTGGACAGC
>JBARVM010000064.1:0-1668 GCA_049646265.1 Paracoccaceae bacterium | reverse complement strand
AGCCGATGTGGACAACAGCATCATCGCTGCGGCTGCGGAAGCGGCATATTTCTTGGTCTGTTTCATAGCATCCATAACGCGAATATCCCTCTTTCGGTTACCGTCCTGCATTGTTTCCACTTTCAGGCCGGATCGGTTGTATTGGGACGATTAGATTTCGATTATGGCGTTGTTAAGACTCAATAAGGCGCTGTTAAGGCGTTGTTAAGGCTGATTGGGGACGATTCCATTCGCCTTTAGCGGTCATTTTGCCAACCTGGTGCCAGGTTGATCAGACAGAAACTTCCGCGACGTCACTTGGCAGAAGCGCGCTGGGCATATTTTGATAACAAACGGGGCGCAAAAAGCGACGGATAGAAAGCGTGCCGACAGAGGTTGCGCCGAAGTTGGTCGAGGCAGGATAGGGACCACCGTGAACCATCGTTTCACTGACCTCTACGCCTGTAGGAAACCCGTTGGCTAGAAGCCTGCCTGCCTTGCGTTCCAATATCGGCAGGATGCCGGCGGCGGCTGCGTGATCGTCGGCATCGATATGAATCGTGCAGGTCAGCTGGCCGCGAAGGGCAAGCGCGATTTCGCGCATCTGCCCGAGATCTTCAGCAAGAACCACAAGGCCCAGCGGGCCAAAGACCTCTTCCGCCAGGGCGGGGTTGGCGAGCCAGTTTTGTGCCGATGTCTGGTAAAGACTGGGGGCGGCGCTGCGCTGATCGCTGGAGGAGGTGAGGATGCTCTTGACGCCCGCTGTTGCGGAGACATGTGCCTGCCCTGCCCGATAGGCGGCGGCGATACCGTCGGTCAGCATGGTCTGGGTGGGTATTTCCATCAAGGCAGCGCGGGCGGCCGCGACGAAATCGTCGGCTGCCTTGCCGCCGATGAGGACGGCGATTCCAGGATTGGTGCAAAACTGCCCCGCCCCCATGGTCAGCGACGCGGCCCAGCCCTTGGCTATTTCCGCGGCCCGTGCCGCAGAGGCTTTGGGAAAAAGGAACATCGGATTGACCGAGCCTAACTCTCCGAAAAGCGGAATCGGTTCGGGGCGGGACGCGCAAAGATCAAAAAGCGCCCGTCCACCTGCAAGAGACCCGGTAAAGCCGACAGCACGAATCAACGGATGCTGCACCAGCGCGGCGCCGACCGCGCGGTTGCCACCCTGGATCATGTTGAACGTGCCGGGCGGCAGGTTGCAGGACTGGACCGCGGCGCGCACCGCCTCTGCGACCAGTTCGCTGGTGCCGGGGTGGGCGCTGTGGGCCTTGACCACGACCGGGCAACCGGCGGCCAGCGCGGCGGCCGTGTCACCCCCGGCTGTGGAGAAGGCCAGCGGGAAGTTCGAGGCGCCGAAAACCGCCACCGGGCCGATCGGACGCTGGATCATGTGAAGTTCGGGCCGAGGCATGGGCTGGCGGTCAGGCAGGGCGGCATCGTGGCGCCGGTCTAGATAGTCACCTTTGAGGATATGGCTGGCGAAAAGCCGCAACTGACCGGTGGTGCGGCCCCGTTCGCCGACAAGCCGCGCAGTCGGCAGGCCGGTTTCGGCGGAGGCGATTTCGGTTATCGCCTCTGCCCGCGCCTCTATCTCGTCAGCGATGGCATTCAAAAAGGCGGCGCGTTCGGCGCGGCTTTTGCTGCCATAGGTCCAGAAGGCCCGTTCCGCCGCCTCTGCCGCCG
>JBARVM010000063.1:0-2460 GCA_049646265.1 Paracoccaceae bacterium | reverse complement strand
GATACAGTAAGTACAGGGATTCGAACGATAAAAGTCCGAATTCCGCTCTGATGTGATTTCGAGATGCCAAAGGGGTATGATATGGCTGAACCAGTCGTCAGGCTTTCAAATGTGTGGAAAGTCTTTGGGACCAAAGCCGCCGAGGCGATGCAGGCGATACAGGCTGAAGGCCTGACAAAGCCAGAGGTGCTGAAGCGCTTCCAATGTGTCGTCGGCGTGCAGGATGCCAGTTTCGAGGTTCCGCGGGGCGAGATCTTCTGCATCATGGGCCTGTCGGGGTCCGGCAAATCGACGCTGGTCCGCCATGTCAACCGCCTGATCGCGCCGACTTCGGGACAGATCGAGATTCTTGGTCGTGACATCTCCAAACTGAATGAGCGCGAGTTGCGCGAGGTACGGGCCAAGCAAATCGGCATGGTTTTCCAACATATGGCACTGATGCCGCATCGCTCCGTCCGCGATAACGTCGCCTATCCGCTGGAGATCCGCAAAGTCGCCAAGTCGCGCCGCTGGGCCATATCGGACCATGCGCTGGGGCTGGTGAACCTGACCGGTTATGAGGACCGGCTGCCGAAGGAACTCTCCGGCGGCATGCAGCAACGCGTGGGGATCGCGCGCGCATTGGCCTCCGACCCCGAAATCCTGCTGATGGACGAACCTTTTTCGGCGCTCGACCCACTGATCCGCCTGCAGCTGCAGGATCAGTTCAAGGCGCTTGTGGCCCAGCTGCAAAAAACGACGCTTTTCATCACCCATGACCTGGATGAGGCGATCCGCATCGGCCACCGCATCGCGATCATGAAGGATGGCGTCATCGTCCAGATCGGCACCCCGGAACAGATCGTGATGAACCCCGCCGACGACTATGTCCGCGAATTCGTGCAGGGCATTTCCAAGCTGAAGCTGGTCAAGGCCCATTCGATCATGCAGCCGCTGCAAAGCTACAAAGGCTCGCTTGACGGTGCGCCGCGCGCCGATGAAGGCGCTGATCTTGATCAGCTTATCAACCTCTCGGTCACGACCGAACTGCCGGTTGTGATCACCGAGGCGGGCAACGATGTGGGCATCGTGACCAAACCACAACTTCTGCGCGGTATTCAGGGAGGCAAAGATGACTGACACGACAGCAGAGGTGAAGGTCACCGCAGCCTCCGATATCGCCGTCGATCACGAGGCGCTCGACGCCTCGATCCGCGAATTCGCGGGGCCGAACGGCGATACTTATGTCAAGGCGTTCCACAAGATCCACAACGCCACCGGCAGGATGCCGCCCACCTTCAACATCTGGGCCGCACTTCTGGGCCCGATCTGGGCGGCGGCGCGCGGCATCTGGGGAATGTTCTGGGCTTTCCTGATCCTTGAGATGATCGCCTGGGTACAACTGGGCCGGGGCCTCTGGGGCAATCCCGGCGCCCAGTTCCTCGACCGGGCCGAAGCTCAGTCGGCACGCGCGGCCGAGTTCCTTGAGCGGGCAGAGGCGGCAAAGGCGGCGGGCGAAGACCCGGCACGGTTCGAAAAGCTTGCAGCCAACCTGACCAAGGCTTCCGAAGACAGTTTCGCGCAGGGCCAGGCGGCCTCGTCCGAGGCCTTCGGTATCCTGATGACGGGTCTGGTCTTTCTGGTCGTGCTGAAGCTCTTGCAAGGTTTCTTCGGCAATACCGTTTACGAAAAGCAATATTCGCGCTGGCGCATCAAGCCGGCCTCTGTCGACAGCGGGCGCAAGCCGACAAATCTGCTGCTTGGCCTCTTTCTGGTTGCCACCATTGCCCCCCTGACCGTCTATAAGTTCACCGTGGCAAGCCCGTCGGAACTGCTGAACATCTTCCCGGAAAAGGAAGTTTCTCAGATCTTTCTGGGCGAAGGCAATGCGACGCTCTTTTCAACCATCGCCACCTGGCTGGAGGCGCGTATCGACGCCACCGCCCGTGCCGGCGCCGATGTGTTTGACGGGGTCACGGCGGGTGTCCGCTCTATCCTGAATACGCTGACGGTCGCGCTGTCGGGCACGCCCTGGCCGGTCGTCATGCTGGTCATCTGCGTGACGGCATGGAGGGCAGCAGGGCCGCGCGTGGCTGTCTTCACCGCCGCATCGCTCGCCTATATCGCGATGCTTGGCTATTGGGAGGTGGCTATGGAGACCGTCGCCCTTGTCGGTGCCGCGGTGGTGATCTGCGTCGCCTTCGGCATCCCGCTTGGCATCTGGTTCGGCAAATCGCAACGCGCCTACAAGGCGGCAGAGCCGGTGCTGGATCTGATGCAGACGCTGCCCGCCTTCGTCTATCTGATCCCGATCATCGCCTTTTTCGGCACAGGCAACCCGCCGGGCATCCTCGCCACCATCATATTCGGCATGCCGCCGGTGATCCGTCTGACCGCGCTTGGCATGCAGGGCGTGCCGGAAAGTATAAAAGAGGCCGCGACCGCCTTTGGCGCTTCCCGCTTCCAGCTATTGAAAGATGT
>JBARVM010000062.1:0-1657 GCA_049646265.1 Paracoccaceae bacterium | reverse complement strand
GTTCAGGGTCGAGGGCCGAGGTCGGTTCGTCAAAAAGCATCGCCTTTGGTTCAAGGCAGAGCGCGCGGGCAATGGCGGCGCGTTGTTGTTGGCCGCCGGACATGAAGGCCGGGTAGACATCTGCCTTTTCGGCAAGACCGACCCGCTCCAGCAACTTTTTCGCGCGTTCGATCGCTTCTGCCTTTGGCACACCCAAAACATGGACCGGCACTTCGATCAGATTTTCAAGAACCGTCTTGTGGGTCCAGAGATTGAAACTTTGAAAGACCATGCCAAGGCTTTGACGCAGCCGTTCAAGCTGGCGGCGGTTCGACGGGCTACCGTCGGGATGCATCGCCACCTCTTCCCCGCCAATGACAATCTTGCCGGCGCTGGGGGTTTCCAGAAAATTGATGCAGCGCAACATGGTGGATTTGCCGGAACCTGACCCGCCGATGATCGCCACGACATCGCCCTGCCGGGCCGTCAGCGACACGCCCTTGAGCACCTCAAGAGAGCCGAATTTCTTGTGCAGGTCTACGACCCGGATTGCCTCTGGTGATGTCGTCAAATTCGTCCCCAGCAAATTTTCCTGTTGCAAACTATGCAGCGATTCTCCAATTATGCAAGCGTATAATTGAAAAAGTTGCGACCTCGTGCCAAGACGTAAATTCACTCGCGAAGGCGTCGATATCCGGCGCGAACAGCTGATAGAAGCTACCTTGGATGCGATTGCTGACAAGGGGCTTTCGGCGGCAACGGTGCGTGACGTTGCGGCAAGAGCAGGCGTGACGCAGGGGCTGATACGGCATTATTTCCAGACAAAAGAAGAACTTGTCAGGGAGTCCTACAAAGCGTTCATGCATCAGCTTACCGACGACAGCCGGGCACTGGTTCTGGATGGCGACGCTGACCCTGTTGCGCGGCTCGCCGCCTTCATCCGCGGCAGTCTCAGCCCGCAGGTGATGAACAGCCGTCAGGTTTCGATCTGGTCGGCATTTCTCAATCTTTCCCGCCGCGACGATCAGATGGCACTGGTGCACGAGGAGACCTATCTCGCCTTTCGCGCACAGGTGGAGTTGATGATTGCCGACCTGCCGGGGCGACGCGACGCGAAGGACGTGCGGCAGCTGGCCATCGCCACCAATGCCGTTCTCGACGGGCTTTGGCTTGAAGGGGGCTTTTACCCCCACGGTTTTGCGACGAACGAACTGGCGGAAATCGCCATCACTACCATTGGAAATATTCTCGGTTGCGATTTTCGGGGCACCCGCCCCGGCGTGGCCGGAAGGACTGAAGACAGGAAAAAGACAGCATGAAATTCTCGGGCATGACTGAACGTCTGGCGGATCTCGGCAGTGCCAAATGGGCGCTTCACTACAAGGCGCGGGCCATGAAAGCTGCGGGCGAGGAAATCCTTGAGTTCACCATTGGCGAACCTGACACGCCGACGCCGGAGAATCTGCAAAGGATCGCCGCCGAGGCGATCGCCGCCGGGCGCACAGGCTATTCGAACGGACGCGGCGAGCCGGCCCTATTGGCGGCGCTTGCCGGGCGTTACAGCGACAGGCTTGGACGCACGATCGGCAAGGATCAGTTTCTGTGCCTGCCCGGTACGCAATCGGCGCTGTTCGTGGCGCTGATGTCTATCACCGATCCGGGCGACGAGGTGATTGTC
>JBARVM010000061.1:0-20451 GCA_049646265.1 Paracoccaceae bacterium | reverse complement strand
AGCATTGTGGTCTCGATCGTGCTGCGGCATCTGCGCGAAAACGGCGCCGAGCTGCGCCGCCGCTGGCAAGTGGCACTGTTTCAGGGCGGAGCCGTCGTTTCGCTATGCGTTCTAATTGTTGCGGCGGTTATGGCGCGTGGCACGGAAAGCCTGTATGCACTGTCTGTGGGGCTTGAACCTGTCAGGATTGCACGGGCGGAATATTCAGTTTCGGGCGCCGGTATGAACAATTACAAGCGCATTCATTATCGTTTTGACCCTGGGTGGAATTAGATGTTCAGGTGGGAAAAAGGGGACTCAACATGGGGTTGAGATTATTGGCTAACAGCAGTTTCGCGGCGGCTTTGGCTGCCTTTGGCTGGCTGGCAATCACTCCGGCCTTGGCCGCACCTCCCGGTGATCTGCCCTTTGGGGCTTATGATCCCGACGGGGATTTCGTCGATGATCCGGTGCCGGTCATCGAACATCTCTTTCTGCCGTGGGAAGACGTCTATCTGCCCTCTCTCAACGATGCGGATGCCTATGCGCAGGCGCGTGGACGGGCCTTGCTGATTACACTCGAACCCTGGACCTGGTCACGCAATGACCGCAATGAAGCGGGATATCTGCAAAAGGCGATCTTCAGCGGTGCCTATGATGAAAACATGCGCACGATCTGCGGCACGCTTGCCTCGCTCAAAAGCAATGTAACCCTGCGTTGGGCGCACGAGATGGACGACGACAACGGCCAGTTCATCTGGGCCGGATGGCCGCCTGAAACCTATATCAAGGCTTACCGGCGCATGATCACCATCTGCAAGGATGTGGCGCCCAACATTTCCTACATGTGGTCACCCTTGGGCGACGAGGGGATGGAGGCCTATTATCCCGGCGACGATCTGGTTGATATTGTTGGGATTTCCGTCTTTGGCCTGCAAAAGTGGGATCAGGACAAATATGGCCATGACCGCACCTATCAGGAAATCATGGCGCCTCGCTATACCCGTGCCGCAACCTTTGGCAAACCTGTCGTCGTGGCCGAGCTTGGTTATTCGGGAACCCAGGCCTATGTTGACGACTGGGAAAACACTGTTCGCGTTTCGCGGGCCGATCAGCCGCAACTGGTCGGTGTCGTCTATTTCGACCAGAAAGAGGTTTATCCCTGGCCGGAGGATTACGGACTGCCCGACTGGCGCCTGAATTACCGGGTCTTGAAATAGCGTCCCGACCTAACAAAAAGCCCAAATGAGATCACGAGGCCGCACCGCAGGGTGCGGCTTTTTTCTTGTTGTTTTCAGGGGAATTACCGCATTCCGGACAGGTCTCTGACACAGTTTGGGCATAATGGATTGTTAGCTTTTCCTAACGCCGCCCTGACCCGGCTCGGCCAAGGACGTTCTGGAACAGCCATTTTGGCGAATCAGATCCTGCCTGATCCAGGTCCGAACCATACGAGGAACGACCGATGACGCATCATAGCCTGACGAAAATCATGTCCACGGCCCTGCTTGCCGGTTTGATTGTCAGCTTTGCCGCAAGCGCCGCCAGCGCTGGCCAAACCGCCAGTGCAGAAGGCAATGTCAAGGTGTCGGTCGTCGATGTACCCGGCTGGGGCAAGTTCGATTGGCTCGCTCCGAAGAAACCAGCGCCGTTGGCCAAACTGCAAAACGCCCGTCTGGTCAGCTCTGACGGATCCAGCATCGCACCGGCAATTCTTTACGGTTCGGGCAACTGGGTCTGCTCCTACTCCGGCGCTGGCGCCCGGTCGAGCTGCAACTCCCGTTAACCCCAAGATGCACATTACCGATCAGAGCGCCCTTCGCGGCGCTCTTTTTCTTTTGCGCCGGGCTTAGCTCGCCTTGCCGCCGGTCAGATGCACCGTCCGGTCCATGCGGCTGGCCAGGGCGAGATTATGGGTGGCGATCAGCGCCGCAAGGCCGGTTTCCCGCACGATATCGACCAGCACGGCAAAGACCTGATCGGAGGTTTCGGGATCGAGATTTCCGGTCGGCTCATCGGCCAAAAGCAATTTCGGCCCATTCGCCAGCGCGCGGCAAAATGCGACGCGCTGCTGTTCGCCACCGGAAAGTTCGGCTGGCCGGTGCGCGGCACGCGGCGCCAAACCGACCCGGTCCAGAAGTTCCATCGCACGGCGCCGCGCCGCCGCCGGCGCCACACCGTTGGCAAGCTGCGGCAGGACGATATTTTCCAGTGCAGAAAACTCCGGAAGCAGATGGTGAAACTGATAGACAAAGCCGACATCGGCGCGCCGCACCTCGGTCCGCGCCTGTTCGGCAAGGCCGGCCATGTCCCGTCCCGCGATCACGACCCGGCCGGTATCAGCGGTATCGAGCAGGCCGGAAATATGCAAAAGCGTCGATTTGCCAGCGCCCGAAGGGGCGACCAGCGCCACGATCTCGCCCCGCGCCACGCGCAGGTTCAGTTGATCGAGCACGCGTATTTCTCCCGGCTGGCCCCGCAGGTAGGATTTTGACAGGCCGGAAAGTTCCAGGATCGCATCACTCATAACGCAGCGCCTCTACAGGGTTCATCCGGGCCGCGCGCCGTGCCGGGAAATAGGTCACGACAAAGGAAAGGATCAGGGACAGGCCAACCGCCCGCCCGACATCCCAGGCCTGCAGCCGCGCCGGCAGCCGGTAGATACCGCGGATCGACGGATCCCATGCGCCGCCACCCGTCATCCAGTTTACCGCCGCCATGATATGATCGACATTCAACGCGACCAGACAGCCAAGTAGCACCCCGGCGGCCGTGCCAATCACCCCGGTAAAGGCACCGCAGAGAAAGAAGATGCGCAGGATCGAGCCTTCGCCCAGCCCCATGGTGCGCAGGATACCAATGTCGCGGCCCTTGTTCTTGACCAGCATCACCAGCCCCGAGGTAATATTCATCGAGGCGATCAGCACCAAGATCGACAGGATGACGAACATTACGTCATCCTCGATCGCCAGCGCCCCGAGGAAGGAGGCGGCGGACTGTTTCCAGCTCCATAAAAGCACCTCTTGCCCGGCGGCCGCCTCGATCTTTGGTGCCATCGCGTCAAGATCATCGGGGTCTTTCAGGAACACCTCTATCTCGTCCACAGCGCCTTCACGGTTGAAATAGCTCTGCGCTTCGGCCAGCGGCATATAGATGCGCGTCTTGTCGATATCCCAGCGCCCGGCGGTAAAGATATAGACGACCTTGTAGGCATTGACCCTTGGGCTGGTGCCAAAGGCGGTCTTGGCGCCGTTCGGCTGGATCAGCTTGACCACATCGCCGGGGATCAGGCCAAGGTCGCGGGCTATGCCGGAACCTATGGCAATGCCGCCCTCGTAGTCATTGATATCGCCCATGAATTCCTCGGGCTGGCTGATGCGCGGCAGGGTTTTCAGATTGTCCGCGCTCATGCCGAACACTTCAGCCAGGGTCGAGCGGTCGCCATAGCTGACCAGCCCCTGCCCGCGCACGATCGGGGCGGCGCGCGTCACGCCGGGCACGGCCGCGATTGCCGCCGCTGCCACCTCGTAATCGGTCAGCGCCTTGGAGGTCACCCCCTCCGGCGTCTGGTAATAGGGTTTGTAGACCGTGACATGGGCATTGGCGCCAAGGATCGTATCGACAAACTCGGTTCGAAAACCGGCCCGGACGGCCAGCGTTGCCACCAGCGCCATCACCCCCAGCGTCACGCCGACCAGGCTGATCCATGTCATCACGGAAATGCCGCCCTCGTGACGGCGGGCACGCAGATAGCGCCAGGCGATCATGAATTCGAATGCAGCGAATGGACGGGTCTTGCCTTGGGACATGCTCGGCCTCTTGGGGGCGTTTGCCCCCCTATATAGCGTTACGCGGCCGTGGGCCAGCCATAGCCGCGTCACCTCTCGCCGTCAGTAATTGGTCGTCAGGCCCGATGCGCCGCATAGATGGACTGGATCCGTTCTACCGCGGCCTCTGGCGACATTTCCTCGCTTTCGCCGGTGCGGCGCGCGGTCAGTTCGACCTTGCCTGCCGCCAAACCGCGCGGTCCAACGGTAATCCGCCAGGGCAGGCCGATCAGGTCCATCGTGGCGAATTTCGCCCCGGCCCGTTCGTCGCGGTCGTCATAAAGCGGTTCCAACCCCTTAGCGCGCAGCGCGGCGTAGATCTGGTTGCAGGCGCCGTCGGTTGCCGTGTCACCCTGCTTGAGGTTGACGATACCACAGGGGAAGGGCGTGACACCCTCGGGCCAGATGATGCCCTTGTCGTCGTGGCTCGCCTCGATAATAGCGCCGAGAAGACGCGAGACGCCAATACCATGGCTACCCATTTCAACCGGAACCCGGCTGCCGTCGGGCGTGACCACTGTGGCACCCATCGCATCGGAATATTTGGTGCCGAAATAGAAGATCTGCCCAACCTCGATCCCGCGGGCCACCTTGCGGCGTTCCTCGGGGATGGCGTTGAACAGCGCCTCGTCATGGGTTTCATCGGTGCGGGCGTATAGCCGGGTAAATTCGGCGCAGACGCCCGCCACCTCTTCGCGGTTGTCATAGTCAACCTCGCGCTCACCCAGCTTCAGCTCGGTCACGGCACTGTCGAAGAAAACCTCGCTTTCGCCGGTCGAGGCGAGCACGAGGAATTCATGGGTATTGTCGCCACCAATGGGGCCAGAGGCGGCACGCATCGGGATCGCCGTCAGGCCCATCCGTTCATAGGTGCGCAGGTAACTGACCATATGGCGGTTATAAGCATGCAGCGCCGCCTCCTTGTCGATGTCGAAATTATAGCCGTCCTTCATCAGGAACTCACGCCCCCGCATGACGCCGAAACGCGGGCGCATCTCGTCGCGGAATTTCCACTGGATATGGTAAAGGGTCAGCGGCAAATCCTTGTAGGAATTGACATGGGCGCGGAAAATGTCGGTGATCATTTCCTCGTTGGTCGGCCCGTACAGCATATCGCGCTCGTGCCGGTCCTTGATGCGCAGCATCTCTTGCCCGTAATCTTCGTAGCGGCCACTTTCGCGCCAAAGGTCGGCAGGTTGCAGGGTCGGCATCAGCAGCGGGATATGACCGGCGCGCACCTGTTCCTGATGGACGATCTCCTCGATCCGCTTCAGCACCCGGTAACCGAGCGGCAGCCAGGAATAGATGCCTGCCGCCTGCTGGCGGATCATGCCGGCGCGCAGCATGTAGCGGTGGCTGACAATCTGCGCTTCGGCAGGATTTTCCTTGAGTACGGGCAGAAAATATCGGCTGAGGCGCATTTTGCTCACTTCTTCGGGTTGGAACCTATGCCTTCGCTTAAGCAAATTCCCCAACTGTGGCAAGAGAGAGCGGTGGCTGCCAAGGCGGGTGCGGGCAGCGGCGGGAGAGGCAGGAAATCTGCCTCCGTCGTGGCCTTTGCCCCCTGCCCCTTGTACGAGGGGCGGCACAAAGCTTAGATACCGCAAAAGAACGGAGAATGACGATGGCATTGCCGGTACGGATGCAGGCGACGGTCTGGGGATCAGCGGCGGCGTTGTTTCTGCTCTGCCTCTGGGGGCTGGGCGATGTGATCCTGCCCTTTGTCATGGGCGGCGCCATCGCATATTTCCTTGACCCGATCGCCGACCGTCTGGAACGTGCGGGCCTGTCACGCACCGCCGCCACCTCTGTCATCTCGGTCGCGGCGCTGGTGATATTCGTGATTCTGGCGCTGTTGATCGTGCCGATGCTGGTCCGCCAGCTGGTGGGCCTGATTGATGCCGCACCAGATATTTTCCAGCGACTCCAAGGGTTTCTGGCAGAGAAATTCCCCCATGCGATGGATGAAAACTCGGTCCTGCGCGAAACCCTCCTGGGGCTTGGCAAAGCCATTCAGGACCGGGGCGGCGAGTTGGCCGGGGGGCTTGTCACCTCTGCCCTGTCCATCGTCAACACGGTGATCTTTCTGGTGGTCGTGCCGGTGGTGGCCTTCTACCTTTTGCTCGATTGGGATCATATGGTGGCGCATGTCGATCAGGCCCTGCCGCGCGACCATCAGGAAACGATCCGCACCGTGGCCCGCGATATCGACAAGGTTCTGGCGAATTTCGTGCGAGGACAGGTGTGGGTCTGCCTCATCCTTGGCAGTTTTTATTCCGTCGCGCTGATGCTGGCCGGACTGCAGTTTGGCCTGATCGTCGGGGCGATTGCCGGGCTGATCACCTTTATTCCTTATGTGGGCGCGCTGATCGGCGGCGGCCTAGCCATTGGGCTTGCGCTGTTTCAGTTCTGGGGTGACTGGGTGAGTATTGCCCTGATCGGCGGTATATTCGCCGTTGGTCAGTTTCTCGAAGGCAATGTCATCACCCCGCGGCTGGTCGGCAAATCGGTCGGGCTGCATCCTGTGTGGCTGCTTTTTGCCCTGTCGGCCTTTGGCACGCTTTTCGGCTTTGTCGGGATGCTGGTCGCGGTGCCGGTGGCCGCCGCCATCGGGGTTCTGGCCCGTTTTGGCCTATCGAGCTACAAAGGCAGCCTGCTGTTCCAAGGCCATGCAGGCCCGGACGATATTTGATGCCGCCCCAGCTTGTCTTTGACCTTCCGGCCCGAACCGCGCTGGGACGGGCGGATTTCTTCATCTCCCCGGCCAACAGCGATGCGGTGGCATTGATCGACAGTCCGGCGGTCTGGCCGCTTGGCAAGCTTTTGCTGATCGGCCCCGCGGGGTCGGGCAAAAGCCATCTGGCCGGGCTTTGGGCGGCGGCAGCGGGGGCGCGCATGGTCATGGCCCAGGACCTGACGCCGGACCTTGTCGCGGATTTTGCCGCCAGCCCCGCGCTGGTGGTCGAAGATATTCAACGGCTCGCCGGTAACCCGGCGGGGCAAGAGGCGCTTTTTTACCTGCATAACCTGATGCTGGCCGACAAGCGGCTCTTGCTGATGACCGCGCGTGGCGGGGTTGCAAGCTGGGGCCTGAGCCTGCCCGACCTGCAAAGCCGGACCGAGGGCACGATGGTGGCAGAGCTGCGCGCGCCGGACGACAGTCTTTTGGCGGCGGTTCTGGTGAAACTCTTCGCTGACCGGCAATTGCGTGTGGCGCCAACGCTGATCCCCTATCTGATCAGCCGTATCGACCGGTCCTTTGCCATGGTGCAGGCGCTTGTGGCCGCTCTTGACCGGCAGGCGCTGAGCGAGGGGCGCGCCATCAGCCGCGCAATGGCCGCCAAGGTTCTGGACAGTTGGCCAGAGGGGCGCGAAGATGGCGGTCACAAAACTGTCACAGAAACCGGCGACAAGCCCCTATGACCAATGCGGATTTCCTCAAGGCCCCCTTCCCGGAGCCGATCAGCCTTCCGGCCGAAAAGATCGCGGGGCCTGCGCGATTCTTTAACCGGGAGATGAGCTGGCTGGCCTTCAACTGGCGGGTTCTCGATGAAAGCCGCAATCCGCGCGTGCCACTGCTGGAGCGGCTGCGGTTCCTGTCGATCTCGGCCACCAACCTTGATGAATTCTACACTGTCCGTGTGGCCGGCCTGCGGCGGTTGGCGCGTGCAGGCAAGTCGCTGCCATCGGATGACGGGCTGCATGCCAGTGACCAGTTGAAGCTGATCAATGACGATGCGCGCCGTCTGATGGAGGAACAACAATCCATCTGGAACCGGTTGAAACGGGAAATGGAGGCAGCGGGCATCACGCTATTGACCCTCCGCAAGCTGACCAAGCGCGATCAGGCCTTTCTTGGCGACTATTTCCTTAACCACGTCTTTCCGGTCCTGTCGCCCCTGGCCATCGACCCTGCGCATCCATTTCCCTTCATCCCCAACACCGGCTTTTGTCTGGCGTTGGAGTTGGAGCGCGCCACGGACGGGCGGCGTATGCAGGCGCTTTTGCCTATCCCCCAGCAAATCCGCCGTTTCATCGCCCTGCCCGGCGCCAGCCGCTTTGTGCCGCTGGAAGAACTGCTGTTGTTGCACTTGGGCTCGCTCTTTCCCGGTTACCGCGACACGGGCCATTGCGCCTTTCGTGTTCTGCGCGACAGCGATCTGGAGGTGGAGGACGAGGCCGAGGATCTGGTGCGAGAATTCGAAACCGCGTTGAAACGTCGCCGCCGCGGTCAGGTAATCCGCCTGAAGATCACCGCCGGCGCGCCCAAGGCGCTGCATGCGCTGATCATGGATGAACTGGGTGTCTCTCCCGACGAGGTGGTCGAGGTAAAGGGCATGGTCGGCATGGCCGATCTGAAGGAGCTGGTGATCGAGGACCGGCGCGACCTGCAATGGCCAAGCTTTACCCCGCGCATTCCCGAGCGGGTGCAGGACCATGAGGGCGACATGTTCGCCGCGATCCGGCAAAAGGACATGCTGCTGCATCACCCTTACGAGACATTTGACATGGTGGTGCGCTTTCTCGATCAGGCGGCACATGATCCGAATGTGCTGGCGATCAAACAGACGCTTTACCGCACCTCCAACGACAGCCCGATCGTCGCGGCCCTGTGCGAGGCAGCGGAATCAGGCAAGTCGGTCACCGCGCTGGTCGAACTGAAGGCCCGCTTTGACGAGGCCGCCAATATCCGCCAGTCGCGACGGCTGGAACGGGCCGGGGCGCATGTCGTCTATGGGTTCGTCAACTACAAGACCCACGCGAAAATCTCCACCGTGGTGCGGCGTGAGGGGGACCGGCTGGTGACCTATACCCATTATGGCACCGGCAATTATCACCCGATCACTGCCCGGGTTTACACCGATCTTAGCTTTTTCACCTGCGACGAGGCGCTTGGGCGCGATGCGACCAAGGTTTTCAACTATCTGTCGGGCTATGTGCAGCCCGAGGGGTTGGAAAACCTCTCTATCTCGCCCATCACGCTCAAGCCCCGGCTGCTGGAGATGATCGCGGCAGAGGCCGATCACGCCCGCGCTGGCCGCCCTGCCGAAATCTGGGCCAAGATGAATTCGGTGATCGAGCCGGATATTATCGACGCGCTTTACGCGGCCTCCGGCGCGGGGGTGAAGATCAATCTGGTGGTGCGCGGCATCTGCGGCCTGCGTCCGGGCATCAAGGGCCTGTCGGACAATATCCGCGTAAAATCCATTGTCGGCCGTTATCTGGAACATTCGCGCATTGTCTGTTTCGGCGCAGGGGCCGGGCTGCAATCGAAAAAGGCGCGCGTTTTCATCTCCTCCGCCGACTGGATGGGGCGCAATCTGACGCGCCGGGTCGAAACGCTGATCGAGATCAAGAATGATACGGTCAAGGCGCAGATCGTCAGCCAGATCATGGCGGCCAATCTTGCGGACGAGGCGCAAAGCTGGGTGCTGAAACCCAACGGGCGCTATGTGCGTGAATTGCCGGAAGGCAAGGAGCTTTTCAATTGCCACCGTTTCTTCATGGAAAACCCCTCGCTTTCCGGGCGCGGATCCGCCGGGGCAAAAGACGCGCCAAAACTTGCGCATACACGCGATTAGCCGATAGAGCTTGTCAGTAGACCAGAGCCGTTGCCGGAGCGAACCGATGAACAAGAAGACCGACACTCTGGCCGATGACAGCGCCTTTTTTGGCCAATCGCTGTTTGACGATCCTTCGGCGCGGGCGCTGGAACGGGTTGGTGTGGTGGATGTCGGGTCGAATTCGGTGCGGATGGTTATCTTTGACGGCGCGGCCCGCAGCCCCTCTTACTTCTTCAATGAAAAGATCATGGCCGGGCTTGGCCGCGATACCGCCGAAACCGGCCGGTTGAACCCCGAGGGCCGGCAACGGGCCTTGCAGGCGCTGAAACGTTTCGCCAGCCTGGCCCGCAGCATGGGGTTGCGGCCACTGGCCTGCGTGGCGACGGCGGCGGTGCGGGACGCAGCAGACGGGGCGGAATTCTGCGAGGAGGTGCGGCGCCAGACCGGCCTTGACCTGCAGGTGATTGACGGGTTGGAAGAGGCGCGATTGTCGGCGCAAGGCGTGCTTCTTGGCTGGCCAGAGGCTCAGGGGCTGGTTTGCGACATCGGCGGCAACTCCATGGAATTGGCGGAGATCAAGGAAAATTCCGTCGGGCGGCGGGTAACATCGCCGCTTGGCCCCTTCCGGCTGCAAAGGCTGACGGGTGGCAAACGCGCGATCGAGAAATATATCCGCGAGGTGATGGAAGATCTGGCCGCCCGCATGGGGACCGATCATGACCGGATCTACCTTGTTGGAGGCTCCTGGCGGGCGATCGCGCGGCTGGATATGGAACGCCAGTCCTATCCGATGACCGTGCTGCACGAATATCGCATGACGCCAGAGGCGGTGCTGAAAACCGTCGACTGGATCGCCAAGTCCGATCTCGCGGCGCTGCGGGCCCGCACCGGCACATCGCAGGCGCGCATGGATCTGGTGCCCATGGCCTCTTTGGTCTTGAAACAGCTTTTGCAGACCTTCAAGCCAGTGGAGATTGACGTCTCCTCCTACGGCATCCGCGAAGGCATGCTTTACGAGCAGATGCCTGAACGGTTGCGCCGCCGCGATCCGTTGATCGAGGCTTGTCGCTATGCCGAATTGCAAATGGCGCGCATGCCCGGTTTCGGCAAGAAGCTGTATCAGTTCCTCATACCGCTTTTCGAGGATGCAAGCCCGGCGCGTCTGCGCATGATCAAGGCGGCGTGTCTTTTGCATGACACGACATGGCGCGCCCATCCTGACTACCGGGCCGAGGTTTGTTTCGACAATGCCACCCGCGCCAATCTGGGGGGCCTGTCGCATCAGGAACGTGTGTTTTTGGGGTTAGCCCTGCTGCACCGCTACAAGAACTCCCGCGCCGGGTCGCGCCTCTCGCCACTTTTCGCGCTCCTCTCCGATCAGGAGATTGCCGAGGCGGAAATTCTTGGCAAGGCCATGCGTTTCGGCGCCATGCTCTCGGCCCATTCGCCGGAAAAGACCGGCCATCTGCATCTCGACAAGGCGGCTGGCACCCTGACCTTTTCGCTGCGTCCAGGCCGCGCAGACCTGTTCGGAGAGGTGGCGGCAGCACGTTTCAACGCCCTTGCCGATGCGTTGAAAGTAACGGCGGTGGTGGACGGTGGTTCGCTATCTGCTAAGGTCGGCGCCTGACCCCCTGAACGGAAGTCGCGGCCCATGTCCTTTGCCTTTGACAATAGCTATGCCCGCCTGCCGGAACGGTTCTACGCCCGCCAGCCGCCCGTACCGGTTGCGGCCCCAAGCTGGATCGCGGTCAACGATGCCTTGGCCCGCGAAATGGGGCTGGATGTGGCGCGCCTGCAATCGGAGGAGACGCTGGCGGCCCTTGCCGGCAATCAGCTGCCAGAGGGGGCCGAACCCCTTGCCCAGGCCTACGCCGGCCATCAGTTTGGCGGCTGGGTGCCACAGCTTGGCGACGGCCGGGCAATTCTTTTGGGAGAGGTGGTCACACCCGCAGGGCTTCGGCTGGATATCGTGCTGAAAGGCGCGGGCCAGACGCCCTTTTCCCGCCGGGGTGACGGCCGTGCCTGGCTTGGCCCGGTCCTGCGCGAATATCTGGTCAGCGAGGCGATGGCGGCCTTTGGGGTTCCCACAACGCGGGCGCTGGCCGCGGTTCTGACGGGCGAGACGGTCTGGCGCGAAAGCGCCCTGCCCGGCGCCATCTTGACCCGGGTTGCCGCCAGCCACATCCGCGTCGGCACCTTTCAATATTTCGCCGCGCGCGAGGATCGCGACGCGCTGCAGGAACTGACGGATTACACGCTGCAGCGCCACTACCCGGGGTTAACCGGCCCAATGGGGCTTTTGTCGGCGGCCCTTGCCCGGCAGGCAACGCTGATCGCCCGCTGGATGAGCCTTGGCTTCATCCATGGGGTGATGAACACCGACAACATGGCCGTATCAGGCGAAACCATCGACTATGGGCCTTGTGCCTTCATGGATGGCTACGATCCGAAAAAGGTCTTCTCCTCGATCGACCAGCAGGGTCGCTACGCCTATATCAACCAGCCCAATATCGCCTTGTGGAATCTGGCACAGCTTGCCTCTTGCCTGATCATGATCGCGGGGGAAGAAGATCAGGCGATTGCCGAAGCGACAGAGATCCTCAACCGTTTCCCGGCCGCTTACGAGGCGGAATGGCTGCGGCTGTTCGGCGCGAAGATCGGTCTGGCGAATCCGCGTGCCGAAGATGCGCCGCTGATCGAGGGGCTTTTGGTTGAGATGGCCCGGTCAAATGCTGATTTCACCCGTTGTTTCCGTGGCTTGGCAACCGGTCTTGCAGTGGCGGAATTTCCTGATCCCACCGGTTTTCGTGACTGGCAGGCCACGTGGCAGGACCGTATCGCCAGCGAGCCGGACCCGATTGGCCTGATGCGCCGCACCAATCCCGCCTATATCCCCCGCAACCATCAGATAGAGGCGGCGATCAGCGCCGCGCGCGCCGGCGATCTTGCGCCCTTCCACCGACTGAATGCGGTGTTGGCGGCGTCCTATCAGGAACAGGATGGCGCCGAAGCCTATGCGCTGGCCCCGGCACCGGAAGAGGAAGTGCGCCGTACCTTTTGCGGCACCTGACGACCTGCTGCAGCCTTGCCTTACAGGTAATCCTGCCGCTGCAACCCGTATTTCGCCATCTTCTCGTTCAGCGTCCGGCGCGGCAGACACAATTCGTCCATGACAGAGGTGATGGAGCCCTTGTGGCGGCGCATCGTGTTGTCGATCAGCATCTTCTCGAAGCTTTCGACATATTCCTTCAGGGGTTTGCCCTCGGTCGTCAGCGCGGTGCCCGCATCCTCGTCACTGTCAGCCATCAACAAAGAGGCGATGGAGCCTGACCCGCGCCGGTTCTGCAGGACCGCCCGTTCGGCCACATTGATCAGCTGGCGCACATTGCCCGCCCAGGGGGCCTGCAACAGCTGTGCTGCCTCTTGCGCGGTGACTTGCGGGGCGTCACAGCCATATTCGTCGGCAAATTGTTCGGTCATCCGAGCAAAGAGGGTCAAGATATCCTCGCCTCGCGACCGCAGCGGCGGCAAGACGATCTTCAGCGCCGCCAACCGGTAGTAAAGATCGGGCCGCAGCGTATCTTCCACTGTCTTGCCCGGCTCATGGTCGTTGCAGATGGCGATGATCCGCGTTTCTGCCGGGGTGCCCTGTTCGTTGATAAAGGTCAAAAGCCGGGATTGCAGGCTGTGGCTCAACGCCTCCACATCCTCCAGCACCAGGGTGCCCCCACGGGCCTCTTCGACAAGCGGGATATGGCCGCCATCCTCGATCGGACCAAAAAGCCGGGCACCCAACTGATCTTCGCTGAAGGCCGCACAGCTTACCACGACGAATTTCTTGCCCGCCCGAGGCCCGACCGCATGCAGCGCATGGGCGGCCAGCGTCTTGCCCGTGCCGGTTTCCCCGTCGATCAGCACATGGCCATCGGCCTGACCAAGGTCGAGAATATCCTCGCGCAGCCGCTCCATGGCAGGTGAGGCACCGATCAGCTTTTTCATGATGGTGGAGCCATCCGACAATTCGCGCCGCAGGGCGCGGTTATCGAGCGTCACCCGCCGCGACTGGCTGGCGCGTTTGGCAAGGTCGGTCATCCGGTCGGGGTTGAAGGGCTTTTCCAGAAAATCGAAGGCGCCGACCCGCATCGCCTCTACCGCCATGGGCACATCGCCGTGACCGGTAATCATGATCACCGGCAGGCTGCTGTCGAGGCTCATCAGTTTGCGCAGAAAGGCCATGCCATCCATGCCGGGCATCTTGATGTCGGATACGACGACACCGGGATAATCGCTGCCGATACTCTTCAAGGCCTCTTCAGCCGATGGATAGGTTTCCGTATCGAACCCGGAAAGGGCAAGCCATTGGCTTATGGACTGACGCATATCCTGTTCGTCATCCACAATCGCAATTTTCATAGACCGGGCCATTGCTCACTCCGCCGCTTTGCTCTTGTCACTGTATATAGGCAGCAATACCTCAAATACTGCCCCCTCACCCATACTTCCGTCTTTGGCACCATTGCGGGCCGTCAGACGTCCCCCAAGGTCGTTGACGATACCGGAGGAAATGGCAAGCCCCAGACCAACGCCTTCTCCGGCTACCTTGGTGGTGTAGAAAGGCTCGAACAGACTGTCGAGATCGGCAATGCCATGCCCATTGTCGCGCACGGTCAGCACCGCCATTTCCCCGGCACTGAGGATCAGGTCGATCTGTGGGCGGGCGCTGTCTTTGGTGGCGTCCAGCGCGTTGCGCAACAGGTTGATGATAACCTGTTCCAGCCGGATACGGTCGGCCATGACGATGACCGGCTGGCGCGGCACGGTACGCGTGATCTTGACCGCGCGGGTTCGCAGCGTCGGCTCCATCATCGACAGGGCGCCGGACACGCAAGACCTAATGTCTATTGCCTCAAACGCCTCTCCGCCCTTGCGCGCGTAGCTTTTCAGCTGGCGGGTAATGGCGCCCATCCGCTCGATCAGATCGTCGATCCGCTGGAAGGAGGACATGGCCTCCTCGGCCCGCTTGCGCTGCAACAAAAGCCGCGCCCCGGCCAGATAGGTTTTCATCGCGGCCAGGGGTTGATTCAGCTCGTGGCTGACAGAGGCGGACATCTCGCCCAGAACCGCAAGTTTCGACGATTGCGCCAGCGTCTGTTCGGCCACGGCAAGGTCCTTTTGCGCCTTCTCACGCTCGGCAATTTCCCGCTGCAGCCGGGCATTCAAAAGGCGAAGTTCCGCTGACTCGCGCCGCATCAGCGCGGTTTCAATCAGCGCCCGACGCGACAGAAGGTAGAAGACCAGTGCAAGAAACAGGGCAAAGCCCATGATTTCCAGCGCCAAAACCGAATTCACCCGGTCGCGGATCGAATCATAGGTGGTGAAAGTGACCATCCGCCACCCCTGGAAAGGGATCGCCAGTTCCGAACGCATCACGCCGACGCCCTTCACATAGGCGTCCGGTTGCCGGTTCGCCCAGTCGGAAGTGACGCGAAAGGCCCGCTCGATCGCGGTCGGCGCCGAACGCAGCGCCAGTGCCTCGTTCATCGGCAGGCCGCGCCAACGCGGTTCGGTGGCAAAGATGATCCGGTCGGTGCTGTCAAGGATCGCCACCGCATCAGACAGGCCCGCCCATGCCGATTCGAACCGCGACAGGTCAATCGCCACGATGATCAACCCAACGCGCTGCGCATCGGAAAAAACCGGCCGCAGGAAGTTGAAATCGAGCTTGCCCGACTGGCTGTCATCAACCGAAAAGATGGTTTCCTTGGTATGTTCGGCCAGCGCGAACCCCTTGCGCTCTGACCAGTTTTCGCCAAGCAACGTCCTGTCGGTCGCGGCGACGATCTTGCCCTCATTATCCAGAAGCTGGATCGACAGCGCGCCGATATCGCTTTGCGCCGATATCAGCCGCGCGGAGGTCGAAGCATAGCTCTTGGTGTCAAGCGCATGGATCAGTTCGGGGTCACGCGCCAGCAAAAGCGGCACGACTGAGGTGCGGCGGATCTCCGACAGGATCTGACCAGAGTAGAGCGCTTGGCGCACCTCGGCGCTGTTGCGGGTCGAGGTGGTGAATCTTTCTGACAGAAAGGCGTTGGTTTCCCATACAATCGCAACTGCCGAGATGACGAACAGAATAAAGACGAAACGCCGCCCCCAAAGGCCCCGCAGCCAGCGCGCCGACCGCAAAAGCCGCGTTAACAACCCATCTGCGGTTGCAGCGACGCTTTTGGGCGTCGAATTGGGCGGAGGTGGGTCTGTGGCCGTCATTGCCCGATCCTAGTGGAGCCGTCGAGCCTACTCAAGCCGAGCCGGGCTCAGGCCGCAACCATCGCCTGCACAAGCGAGCGGAAAAGCACCGATCCATCCGTGCCACCATGCGCCGCCTCGACCACCCGTTCGGGGTGGGGCATCATGCCGAGTACCCGGCGGTTTTCCGACAGGATCCCGGCGATATCGTCGACGGCGCCATTGGGGTTGTCGCCGTAGCGAAAGGCAATGCAATCCTCGCCCTTCAGACGCGCCAACCCTTCGGCATCGACGACATAATTGCCGTCATGGTGGGCAATCGGCAAAGCTATCTGCGCGCCAGTTTTCCACCCTTGGGTAAAGGCGCTTTGATCGGTTGCGACCGTCAGCGCGACGGTGCGGCAGATGAATTTCAGCCCGGCATTGCGCATCAGGACACCCGGCAAAAGGCCGCTTTCGGTCAGAACCTGAAAACCGTTGCAGATACCAATGGCAAAACCGCCACGTTCGACATGGCGCTGCACGGCCCCCATCACCGGTGATCGGGCGGCAATGGCGCCGCAGCGCAGATAGTCGCCATAGGAAAAGCCGCCCGGAATGCCGACGATATCTGTGCCATCGGGCAGCCGGTCATCCTTGTGCCAGACCTTCGCGACCGTGGCGCCCGCCCGCTCAAAGGCGACGGCAAGATCGCGGTCGCAGTTGGAACCGGGAAAAGTGATGACTGCGGCTTTCATCGGGGTCTCCTCGAGGTCAGGGCGGTTAGCCGCCCTTTACTGCAAGGGCGGGCCG
The DNA here is from genome assembly GCA_049646265.1 of Paracoccaceae bacterium. Lineage (GTDB taxonomy): Bacteria > Pseudomonadota > Alphaproteobacteria > Rhodobacterales > Rhodobacteraceae > TMP-24. The sequence goes on along the minus strand of JBARVM010000061.1, from coordinate 4,043 downwards.
AGTGCCAGAGCGAATGGCGCCCTGCCCCCTGAGACGACACATTTTGCTGAATTGCGCGAACGGGTTATCCGGGAGCAGAAAAGGAAAGACGCAATGTCAGGCCCGAAAATCCGTGATGACCGCGACACCGGGCGGCGTCGGGCCGTTGAAGGCGGCAAGTTCTGCCGAGGCCGCCGACAGAGGTACGCGGCGGGCGATAAGCGGCGAAAGATCGACCCTGCCCGCCTCGATCAGTGACAGAAGGCTCGGATAGCGCCAGGCGGGCATGCCGCGGGTGCCGAAGATCGCGAGCTGGCCGGAATAGACCGTGTCCCAGGGCAAGGTCATGGTCACATGACGCCCGGCCGGCATGCCGATCTGGACCATGCGACCAAGCTTGCCGAGCGAACGCAGCGCGCTGGCCGCCGTCTCTTCTATCCCGAGCGCCTCGAGTGCGACTTGCGCGCCCCCGCCGGTCAAGGCGCGGATCGCGGCGGGGGCATCGTCGGTCTTGGCGTTGATCACCGCGTCAGCCCCAAGCGCCTTTGCATGGGCAAGCTTTTCCGCCACCACGTCGACGACAATGGTGCGCGCGCCGATGGCGCCTGCCAGCAGCATGGCCGACAGGCCCACCCCGCCGCCACCAAAGATCGCCACCCATTCGCCCGGCCGGACAGCGGCCCGCCCCGTCAGCGCGTGCCAGGCGGTTGTGACCCGGCAACCAAGGGCGGCAGCAAGGGCCGGGTCCATCCCTTCGGGCAGCCGGGTAAGGTTCGCATCGGCATGCGGCACGGCGATATATTCGGCGAAGGCGCCGGGGTGGGTGAAACCCGGTACCGCTTGCGTTGGACAGGTCGTCTGGTTCCCGGCAGCACAGGCCGGACAGGACCCACAGGCCAGAATGAAAGGCGCGATTACCTGGTCGCCGCGCCGCCAACCGCGAACGAGCGGCCCGCATTCCTCGACAATGCCGCAATATTCATGGCCGGGGATATGGGGCGGATGAACGTCCGGGTCGGTGCCCGTCCAGCTGTGCCAGTCAGACCGGCAGATGCCGCAGGCCATGACCTTCAGGATAACCCCGTCGGCCGGGCAATCCGGCATGGGAACGTCGCAAAGATCGAGATCCCGGTTGAACTCCCGCAGTACCGCCGCGCGCATGGTTGCCTCCCCTGTCACTCGCCACAAAGGCGACAATTCGCACCGAAGGCAAGCACGGAAGCGACCCGAGGTGTCGGGATGGGGCGACGATCAGCGCCCCGGCAGGTCAGGCAATCTCGACCGAATATTTTTCGATGACGGTGTTGGCGAGCAGCTTTTCGCACATGGCCTTTACTTCTGCCTCGGCGGCGGTCTTGTCGGTCGCGGCCAGATCCAGTTCGATCACCTTGCCCTGGCGCACGGCCTCTACCCCAGAAAAACCCAAGGCGCCCAGCGCGTGGCGCACCGCTTCGCCCTGCGGGTCCAGAACGCCGTCTTTCAAAAGAACATGAACACGCGCTTTCATCGGCTGGCCTTTCAGTTAATCAGCGTCGGTTTTGTCATGGGCGTCAGCTGCGTCGGCAAAACGCCAAGGCGACGCGCCACTTCGGTATAGGCATCAGTCAGGCTGCCCAGATCGCGGCGGAAGACATCCTTGTCAAGCTTCTGCCCGGTCTTGATATCCCACAGGCGGCAACTGTCGGGGCTGATCTCATCTGCCACGATCAGCCGCATGAAATCGCCATCCCAGATGCGGCCGATCTCGATCTTGAAATCGACCAGTTTGATGCCGACCCCATACATAACGCCAGAGAGGAAATCATTGACCCTGAGCGCGATGGAGACGATGTCATCCATGTCCTGCTGCGTAGCCCAGCCAAAGGCGAGGATATATTCCTCGCTGACCATCGGATCGCCCAGCGCATCGTCCTTGTAGCTATATTCCACAATCGGGCGCGGCAGGGGCGTGCCCTCTTCCATCCCCAGCCGTTTGGCCATGGAGCCTGCGGCGAAATTGCGCACGATCACTTCCAAGGGGATAATCTCCACCTGACGGATCAGCTGTTCGCGCATGTTCAGTCGGCGAATGAAATGGTTGGGAATGCCAAGGTTCGTCAGCCCGGTCATGAAAAATTCCGACAGGCGGTTGTTCAACACGCCTTTACCCTCGATCGTCGCCTTCTTCTGCGCGTTGAAGGCCGTGGCATCATCCTTGAAATATTGCACAAAGGTGCCCGGCTCCGGGCCTTCATACAGGATCTTGGCCTTGCCTTCGTAGATCTTCTTCCGGCGTGACATGCTGGCTCCTATCAACCCGGGACCGGCGCGCCGGTAGTTCCACTGTCCACGCGCCCTTGTCCTTGCGCCCCTATAGGCCAAGCGCCACGTGGTCGCAAGCGGGCGCGGGCCTGCTTTTCAACCTTTGGGATGGCCGAAGCGCGAGGCAAATAAGTCCGCCGCACGGGAACGATGCGTGCCCGGTTCAGGTCCGTCTCTACACTTGCCTCTCTTTCGGGGGCTTGAAGTGGCGGTCCCGGACGGGCATATGGATAGAAACCTATTCTCATCAGGGGCCTGACATGACCGCTTTTCCAGATCGTGAAACCGCATTCGAAAATAAATTCGCCCATGATGAGGAGTTGAAGTTTCGCGTGAACGCGCGGCGCGACAAATTGACCGGGCTTTGGGCTGCGGCTCTTTTGGGCAAGTCCGGGGATGAGGCTGCGGCCTATGCGACCTCGGTCGTGGCAGCAGACATGGAAGAGGCGGGCGACGAGGATGTGGTGCGCAAGCTTTCCACCGACCTCGGCGCGCTGGCCGATGACCAGACGATTCGCGCCAAACTGGCCGAGATGCTGACCGAGGCCAAGCGCCAGATCATGTCCGAAGAATAAGGTTCAGCCGAACCGCCTTGCGGGCCTGCCCGCCGGGGGAGCAACCTGAATTTGGCGCGCGGGGCCCCATGGCCTGCGCGCCATTTTCGTAAAATCGACCGGGTTTTTCGGGCGGTAATTGACCCGCCTGCCCTGAATCCCGCTGTTCATTAAGCTCATGAAAACCCTCCTGCCCCTCAATAGCCTGCGGGTGAAAAAGGAGTTGCGGGTGGATTTCGGCAGCAAGATAGCCATTAGGCACAATCCGGCCGGGACCACGGCCCAATGTGATGCAAGGGATGAGGCGGCGGAGGAACCAGGTCTTTCCGCCAGTCCAGCTCAGTCCGCAAGGGATGTTTTTCGCCAAGGCCTGATCCGGCAGGCCCCACCACTGGCGCTGGTGGTTTTTCTGTTCCTATTGCTCCGCGACCGACTGGTGCCGGTTGACTGGGGCGAAACCTTTGCTCTGATCGGAGATATTTCGCCCCTACAGTGGGCCGCAGGTCTCATGGCGACCGGTCTCAGTTTCTGGGCACTTGGCCAATATGACGCGGTGGTCCATCGGCTTTTGCGCAGCGGCGTCGGCCGGGCCGAGGCGTGGCGATCGGGCATGGCCGCCATCGCCATCAGCCAGGCCGTGGGTTTTGGCCTGATCACCGGCTCTTTGGTGCGTTGGCGGCTATTGCCGGCGCTCAACCTTGCGGCGACGACCAAGATCACGCTGACAGTCACGCTCAGCTTTCTCTTGGCCTTGACCGCTGTAACCTCGGCGACGATCCTTGCTTTTGGCCCAATTGGCGGCCCGCTCGCGCCGCTCCTTTGGTTTGCGGCGCTGGCCGGGGCCGTGCTGACGGCAGGCTTTGCGCTGTTGTCGATTTTCCAGCCACAGCTCACGATCCTGGCCCGCAGCTTTGGTTTTCCGCCAATCCGCTCGGTCCTGCGGATCCTGATCCTGACAGCCATGGATACGATGGCGGCGGCGGCGGCGCTGTACGCCTTTCTGCCAGCGGGTGCGCAGCCTGAGCTTGCGGCCTTCCTGCCTGCCTTTCTTCTGGCCTTGGGCGCAGGAATGATCCTTGGCACGCCGGGCGGCATGGGCCCGTTCGAGGTAGTTCTGCTCAGCCTTTTGCCGACGCTGCCGGTCGAGGCGCTGGCAGCTGCAATCCTTGCCTACCGGCTGGTCTATTTCGCGGCGCCCGCCGTGGCGGC
>JBARVM010000060.1:0-1630 GCA_049646265.1 Paracoccaceae bacterium | reverse complement strand
TTGCAACAGTCCTTCGCTTCACGGTTTTGCAGTCGAATGACAATCTTGGTGTGGCTGATGGCGCACTAGCTGGTATTGGTTTGGCACCTGTGCCGGTTCCTGCCGCTGGCCTGATGTTGCTGGGTGGTCTGGGCGGTCTGGCTGCGATGCGTCGCCGCAAACGTGCCTGAAATTCAAAAGATCTGAAAGAAAAGGCCGGGCATTTGCCCGGCCTTTTGCGTTCTTGTAACTGCCGACGAGCGGTCAGGAGGCGCTATTTGGGCGCCCGACTTACTCGTAAGCCTCATAGCCAAAACCGGCAGAATCGTCGGAATAGCGGCACTTGTTCAAAACGATACCCAGAACGTTCGTCAATTCTGCCAGCTCTTTCTCGCATACATCGATGTTGCTGACTGTCGTGCTTTCTGCAGCAGCGACCAACAAGGCACAGTCCACATTGGAAAGAAACCCTACGTTGTCGTCGCTGGCAAGCATGGGCGACATATCGAAGATCATCACGTCGGGCTTCCACTTGGCCTCGATCGCGGAAAGGATGTCGCGCGTCTTTTCGCTGTGCAAAAGCTCGGCCGGATTCTGCACCGGGCTTTTGTTGGTCAGGATGATCAGGTTGTCTTCCATGCGAACCGCATGATCTTCAAAGGCTACCTCACCGGTCAGAACCTGATGAAAAGAATTGGCAGGTTTATGACCCAATAGCTTGTGCAACGCCGGTCTGCGCAAGTCGACATCGACAAGCATGATCGCTAGATCCTTCTGGCGCGCCAGGCTTAGGGCCAGGTTGGCGGCCACAGTTGTCTTACCGCATGCGGCATTCGGCGAGGTAATGGCAAGCCGTTTCCAGCCCTTCTCCTTCATCGTCCGAATGGCGCGGGATCGCAGCATGTCATAGGGGGTTGCGTCCTTGCCGCCGACAACCGCCGACAGCCGCATCTGGCGGGCAAAATCCTGCATAATCTGAAGCTCGGGCAAGCCCGTCCAATCGACTTGCGTCGAGATAGCCGCCGCACGCGCCCGAGACAGCGGGCTGGAGTGTTCTACAGACGCTTCCGCTGCTCCCGGGGGCAGCGAGGCTTTGCGAGCTTGCCGGGCCTTGGCCAGCGCTGCTTCTAATTTCTCCATTTTGCCTTCCTACAGCTCATGAATGTCCAAAATGGACACAAGGTCATAGACGAATTCCGACATTGTCAGCGACCCGTTTTAGAATGATGTCCAACGGTTGATAGTAAACGTGGACCGCATAGATCACCAAAGGAATGCCAATGACCGCGGCCAACAGCAGACCTACGAAAACCGACCGCCGCCGCATGGTTTCGTTTGGTGTCCGAACATAGGGAATGGAGATCATCGGCGTTATACCAAAGGCGTTGATAATATCCTGGGGTCGCCGCACAGATCGGTTCAAGAGTTCGGTCAGAAAGACCATGGCAAGCCCCATGAAAATACCGCCGGCGATACCCCCAGCCGCAATCATGGTCCGGTTCGGTTTTGTTGGACGGTCCGGAACGGCAGCCGCATCAAGCACGGAAATCTTTTCACCCTTGGACAGGATCTCGATCCGCTCGGCAGCAGCGGCGGAACCCTGATTGCTGACCGCGTTATTATATTCCTGTTGAATATTGGCATAGTCGCG
>JBARVM010000059.1:0-12407 GCA_049646265.1 Paracoccaceae bacterium | reverse complement strand
CCCGCATCAGCATCAAGCAGGCCGATCTGGTTCGTACCGGCATGTTCCTGCAGGCAGAGATCGAAATTTCCGAACGCGAGGTTGTCGCCGTACCGATCACCGCCATCGGCACCGACGATCTGGGCAGTTTTGTCATGACGGTGGACAGTGAAGGCAAGGTACGTCGCGCCGCGGTCACCATTGGTGTGCGTGACGGTGGCAAAATAGAGATCCTGTCTGGCGTAGAGGCGGGTGAACAGGTTGTATCGAAAGCGGCCTCATTCGTGCGTGACGGCGACATGGTCCAACCGATCATCGACGCGGCCGCGCAGGGGGCATGAGATGAACTTTTCCGCCTGGTCCATCCGAAATCCCATTGCGCCCATTCTGGTGTTCATCATCCTGACGGTACTGGGCTGGCAGTCCTTCAACGCGTTGCCCATCACGCGTTTTCCCAATATCGACGCGCCCTTCATCATGATCAACGTGTCACAACCCGGCGCCGCTCCGGCAGAGCTGGAAACACAGGTGACGCGCAAGATCGAGGATGCGGCAGCCAGCATCACCGGGGTCAAAACCGTTGCCTCCACCGTCAATGACGGCAGCTCGACCACCATTGTCGAGTTCCAGATGAGCGTGCCGACACAGACGGCACTGAATGACGTCAAGGATGCCGTCGACCGGGTGCGCGGCAATCTTCCGTCAGAGATAGACGCGCCTGTCGTCTCCAAGATCGATGTGGAGGGGCAGGCAATCCTGTCTTTTGCGGTTTCGTCGCCCGGCATGACCGTCGAGGAACTTTCCTGGTTCGTCGATGACACGATCATGCGCGCCTTGCGATCCAAAAGCGGTATCGGCCGGATCGACCGTTTCGGCGGCGCAGACCGTGAAATCCGGGTAGAGCTCGACCCGGCCAAGCTCGACAGTTATGGCGTGACGCCTTCGGCGGTGAATGGCCAGTTGCGCGCGACAAACGCCGATCTAGGTTCCGGCCGGGCCACGCTTGGCAATGGTGAACAGGCGATCCGCACGCTTGGCGACGCCTCTACCATTGCCGGGCTTGAGGAGACGACCATCGCCCTGCCCGGCGGCCGTTTCGTAAAACTGGGGGAGTTGGGGACGATCACCGACACTTATGAGGAGTTGCGCTCCTTCTCCCGCTTCAACGGCGAGCCGGTTGTCACCTTTGCCGTGTTCCGCGCCAAGGGCGCCAGCGAAGTCACGGTTGCCGAGACGGTCAATGAAACGCTTGATGGGCTGCGCGAGGCCTATCCGACGGTGGAAATCAACAAGGTCGACGACATCGTTCACTATACCTATGGCAATTACGAAGCCGCGCTTCATACGCTGATCGAAGGCGCGCTTCTCGCCGTCATCGTGGTGTTCTTGTTCCTGAAGAACTGGCGCGCCACGCTGATTTCAGCGGTCGCCCTGCCGCTCTCGGCGATCCCCACATTTTATGTCATGGACCTTTTGGGCTTTTCGCTGAACCTTGTCAGCTTTCTGGCGATGACCTTGGCGACCGGTATTCTGGTTGATGACGCAATTGTCGAGATCGAGAATATCGCCCGACATATCCGAATGGGGAAAACCCCCTACCGCGCGGCGATCGAGGCTGCGGACGAGATCGGTCTTGCGGTGATCGCCACGACCATGACCATTGTCGCGGTCTTTGTCCCGGTTTCCTTCATGCCGGGCATTCCGGGGCAGTATTTCCGCCAGTTTGGCCTGACTGTGGCCATTGCCGTGCTCTTTTCGCTATTGGTTGCGCGTCTGATCACGCCGTTGATGGCGGCCTATCTCATGCGCTCCTCCGACGCCAATCTGGAACATGGCGGCAAGGACGGTCCGGTGATGCGGGCCTATCAATGGTTCGTTGAATGGACCTTGCATACGTGGCGGATCAAACCCTTGCGGCTGAATGTCGGCAATTACTATTTCACCCTTGCGGGCGCGCTGGCGATCCTGGTGATTTCGGTGATGTTCATGCTGCGCATTCCTGGCAGTTTCCTGCCGCCGGAGGATGTTTCGCGCTTTGCCATCTCGGTCGAACTGCCTACCGGTTCGTCACTTGCCGATACCGAACGGGCCACCAGCGCCATGCGCAACGCCATCAAGGATGTCGACGGTGTGGATACGGTGTTTGTGCTGGGCGGTTCATCCCCGACGGGTGATCTGGATGTGCGGCGGGCCGCGGTGACCGTCAACCTCGACAAGCTGGATCATTCGTTGCTTTTCCATTTCTCGCGGACCCTGCGCGATGTGCCGGTGCTGAACTGGTTCGTACCGAAGATCAACGCCCACGGCCGGACCCGTCCGCAGAACGAAATCGAGGCAGAAGTGTTCCGCAATCTAGCCAGTGTGCCGGACGTGCGGGTTTTCAAGCTGAACGATCGGGGCGAACGGGACATTTCGTTCTCCATCAAGTCGCAAAGCGGCGAAGATCTGAATGTCGCGGTACGCCAACTGGAGGAGGCCCTGCGCGGCGATCCCCTTTTGGCCAATGTCTCGGCCGAAGGCGCCCTGCCCCGCCCCGAAGTGCAGATCACCCCGCGTTATGACGAGGCCGCACGGCTGGGCATCTCTACCGCGCAGATCGCCGAAACCCTGCGCGTGGCGACGATTGGCGATGTGGATGCGGCGCTGGCCAAGCTATCGATTGACAACCGGTTGATCCCGGTCCGTGTCAAGCTTGAGGGGGATATCAAGGATGATATCGGCCGCATCGCCGCCCTGCGTCTGATGACCCCCAGGGGCACCACCGTGCCGCTTTCGGCAGTAGCCGACGTGCAGGTTGGCGAGGGGCCGGGCACCATCACCCGGCTTGACCGTCAGCGCCGCGCCACGGTCGGGGCCAACCTGCCCGTGGGTGTTGCTCTGGATACTGCAACGAAGCGGTTCAAGGAAATCACCGAAAGCGTCAGCCTGCCGCCGTCGGTCACGATCAGCGAGGCTGGCGACGCCGATATTCAGAAAGAACTGAACCAGAGCTTCCAGAACGCCATGCTCATGGGTCTGATGCTGGTGCTGACGGTGCTGATCCTGCTGTTCAAGAGCGTCATTCAGCCCTTTACCATTCTCTTTTCCTTGCCGCTTGCCATCGGTGGGGTGGCGGCGGCGCTGATCATTACCAACAATGCCATCTCGATGCCGGTGTTGATCGGTCTTTTGATGCTGATGGGGATCGTCACCAAGAATGCGATCCTTTTGGTCGATTTCGCCATTGAGATGCGCCGCGACGGGATGGACCGGGTTGCCGCGCTGATCGAGGCCGGGCACAAGCGCGCGCGCCCCATCGTCATGACCTCCATCGCCATGTCGGCGGGCATGTTACCCTCGGCCCTTGGCGTGGGTGAAGGCGGGGCATTCCGGGCGCCGATGGCCATTGCGGTGATTGGCGGCATTATCGTTTCGACCATCCTGTCGCTGGTCATCGTTCCCTCCTTCTTCCTGATCATGGACGACCTGCAATATTGGCTTGGTCGGGTTTTCCGCCGTTTTGTCGGCCCGAAAGAGGTGGAGCCGGAAGCACCGGAGGCGCTGGCGATGGCCGAGGCGATCGCCGTGGGTCAGAATGATCTGGCGGCACTGCAGAACAAGGTCCGCCAGCTGGAGGCCGATATCATCCGCCAGAATGGCACCAATCTGCGCATCGCCGAGTAGGTCGGAACCGGCGGCGAAAGGCTGAAATTTCCCAGCCGCCGGTAATCAGTTGGAAAGGTCGGTCTGTCTTACTTCTTCCTGGTGAACGGGAGAAAGCAAGATGGAGAATCTGGCAAAGCAGTTGCATCCGGAAACGAGGGACGACAGGCCGGATCCGCTGGATTACTGGCTGGAACAGGAACGCGCCCGCGGTTTGGATGAGAATGCCGGTGCGTTACGCGGGCCCGAACCGATGGCAGAGGATGACGCGATGCCGTCGGGCTGGTGGATCCTGCCCGCTCTGGCGCTTTCCCTGCCGATCTGGGGCGCGATCCTGTCTGCGCTATTCTTCGATTAGGGCTACTGACAAAAAGCAAGGCTGCGCTTTTCGCTTTCACATGGGCTGCGAGACAGGCAATAGTCCGTCAGCGTGAAGTGGAGCCTTGGATGCCTGTAATAAAGCCTTGCCGGAAGATACCGGTCTATTGCCAAGATCTGGCTTGACCGAATGACAGGCTCCCCCAGCCCGATCCGCGCCATCGCCCTGATGCTGACCGCCATGGCGCTTTTGCCCGGCATTGATGTCATCGCAAAATTTCTCGGCCAGTCCGGCATGCCGATCGTGCAGATCGTCTGGGCCCGCCTCATCTTTGGCGCGCTCTTGACCCTGCCTTTCGCTGTCCGCCATGTGGGCTTTCGCGGCCTTTTGCCCGGCCGCCCCATGATGCATCTCTTACGCGGTGCGCTTTTGATGGCAGCCACCTTTTTCTTCTTCTTCTCGCTCAAGACCCTCGCCATCGCCGAGGCCCTGTCGATCTTCTTCGTGCAGCCCCTGATCGTCACGGCCCTGTCGCCCTTCCTTCTGGGCGAAAAGGTCGGGCCGCGTCGCTGGCTGGCGGTGGCCGTCGGTTTTATCGGCACGCTGATCATTATCCGGCCAGGCATCGTCGATGTCAGCGTCGGCACCTATTATGCCCTTGCCGCCGGGGCGTCGCTGGCGCTCTACTTCCTGATGACCCGCGCCATTTCCGGGCAGGCGGCGGCTGTGGTGACCACCTTTCACACCAATCTGATGGGCACGCTTGTCGCCACGGTCGCGGTGGTCCTTGTCTGGCAGGCGCCAACCAGCACCGAATGGGCCATGTTCATCCTCTTGGGCCTTGTCGCGGTGCTTGGTCACTATCTGATTACCCGCGCCTATGACTTTGGCGAGGCGTCGCTGCTAGCGCCGCTGGCCTATACGGAGATCATCTCCTCCACCATCATGGGTTGGTATTTCTTCGACAACATCCCCGATGGCTGGACCTTTGTCGGCGTCGGGGTGCTGATCGCCTCGGCCATCTATATTTCATTCCGCGAACGGGCGCAGAAGCAGGCATAAGGCCCCCGCCCTGCCGGGCTGGGGGCCTTTCAACTTATTTCATTGCTTGGCCGGATCAGTCGCGGGCGCGTTCCACATAGGCCAGATCGTCGGTCTGGATGATGATCCGCGTGCCAACACCGATATGGGGCGGCACCATGACCCGCAGGCCATTATCGACAATGGCAGGCTTGTAAGAGGAAGAGGCCGTCTGACCCTTGACCACCGGTTCGGTCTCGGTGATCTCTACCGTGACTTTCTGAGGCAGCTCGATGGCAATGGCCACGTCCTGATAGGTCTTGATATGGACCTTGATCCCGTCGGACAGGAAGACCTTGGAATCGCCCACCACTTCGGGATCGACGGTGACCTGTTCGTAGGTTTCCGGTTCCATGAAATGGAAACCCTCGCCATCCTCATAGAGGAAATCATAGGCGCGTTCGTCAACATGGGCGCGTTCCACCTGTTCGGTGGTGCGCCAGCGTTCAGAGACTTTGACCCCATCGGAAATGCGGCGCATGTCGACCTGGGTAACGGGCGTGCCCTTGCCAGGGTGAAAATTCTGCGCGGTCAGAACGACGTAAAGTTTGCCGTCCAGTTCGACGACATTGCCTTTGCGCAAGGTAGAAGCGATGACTTTCACTGTTCCTGTTCCTTGTTTATCTTGCGCCTCGCAGGTAGGTGTGCGGGCGCGTCCGGGCGCTCCTACCCTATTTTTTCGCAAGTCGCCAGATCAAACGGAAGAGATACAAGGCCCGCATGACCGAGAAAGGCAGCCCCGATACTGACCGGCCATGGTGGCATCCCGCCCGCCATGCCGACCGCCGGCCGCTGCTTTTGGCGCGCAACCGTATTCAGTCGGCGCTGCGTGGCTGGTTCTGGTCCGAAGGGTTCATCGAGGTGGATTGCGGTGCGCTGCAGCCCAGTCCGGGAAATGAGGCGCATCTGCATGCCTTTGCCACCACCGCAATTGGTGCGGACGGGGCCGGGCGGCCGGTCTATCTGCATACATCACCGGAATTTGCCATGAAGCGGCTTTTGGCGGCGGGAGAGGCGCGGATCTTCTCGCTTGGCCATGTCTGGCGCAACCGTGAGCGCGGGCTATTGCATGCGCCGGAATTCACCATGCTCGAATGGTACCGGGTGGAGGAACCCTATGACCAGCTGATCGCCGATTGCCGGGCGCTTGCAGCGCTTGCCACCGAGATGGCCGGGGGGGACGGGCTGTTGCACTATCGCGGCCAGAGCTGCGATCCTTTCGCCGAACCTGAACGGTTGAGCCTGCCAGAGGCCTTTTTGCGCCATGCCGGGATCGACCTTCTGTCAACCCTGACGCCGGATGGCGGCACCGATGCGGAGGCCATGCGCGCGGCGGTGGAGGGGGCTGGCTTGCGGGTGGCTGTGGATGACAGCTGGTCCGACATGTTCGCCCGCGTTCTGGTGGCGCGGATCGAGCCGCAGTTGGGTATCGGCCGCATGACCTTTCTGGACCGTTACCCGGTGGCAGAGGCCGCCCTCGCCCGCCCCACCGCAGACGACCGGCGCCTTGCCGAACGGTTCGAGCTTTATGCCTGCGGGGTCGAACTGGCCAATGGCTTTGGCGAGTTGACCAATGCCGCCGAACAGCGCCGCCGCTTCGTACAGGAGATGGACGAAAAGGAACGCTGTTACGGCGAGCGATACCCGATAGACGAGGATTTTCTGGCAGCCCTTGCCACCATGCCACCTGCGGCCGGCATTGCGCTTGGCTTTGACCGGCTGGTGATGCTGGCCACCGGGGCACCGCGCATTGATGATGTGATCTGGACGCCGATGGCCAGCGACGGATAGCGGCGCGCCATGCCCGCTCCGGGCTGGTTCGTGCCGACAGTTGGTGTAAAGATCAGCCATCCAAAGGCAGGAGACAGGCGATGATCATCGGCCATATCGGCGTGCGCAAAGGGTCAAAGGGCGTTCCGGGCAAGAATTTCCGCCCGATCTGTGGTCGTCCGCTGATCGACTGGTCGCTGGACCAGCTTTTTGCCGAGCCTTTGATCGATGTTGTTGTCGTCTCGACCGACAGTGAAGAGATATTGGCGCATGCCGTGGCGCGCGGTACGGTGGATATCGGCCTGCGGCCCGCGCATCTGGCCACCGACAGCGCCGGGAAATGGGGCGTCTGGCAACATGCGCTGGCCGCGACAGAGGCAGCGACGGGCCGCCGCGCCACATGCTTTGTCGATATTGACGCAACATCGCCGCTGCGCCTGCCTGAAGACCTGCGCGGCACGCTCGACCTCTTTCTCAAGGAGCAGCCCGACATGGCCATGGCCTGTGCCGAGGCGCGGGTGAACCCCTATTTCAACCTGTTGGAGGTGGATAGCGAGGGGGCGCTGCATGTGTCGAAACCCCTGCCCGGCGGCGTGGTGGCGCGTCAGCAGGCGCCAAAGGTCTATCAGCATGCCGCCAATACCTATGTGTTGTCGCCGGACTATCTGCGCCGCGCCAAGGGGTTGTTCGAAGGCCGCGCCATCCCCTATGTGGTACCGGACGAGCGCAGCCTTGATATCGACAGCCCTTTTGACTTCAGGCTGGTCGAGTTTCTTCTGTCCGAACGGCTAGGGACGGCCAAACCCTAGTTTGTCAAGGGCCGCCAAAGTGCGCAGGGCTGCGCCCTGATGTTCGGCCAGAAACGTCTCGATCACCCCCGCTTGCGGGCCCGGCCAGCCGCCGGGAGCCAACGCTTCTGCCAGTGCCGCCCCCGTCGGCAGCTTCAGGCAAACCCCGGCTGCAATCGCCTCCACCACCGGAAATTCGATGGTCCAGACGTGCGGGCCGACAATGGCGGGCCGGCCGAGCGACAGGGCCTCGATAATATTATGCGCGCCCTTGGGAACGAAGCCGCCGCCGATGATCACCCGGTCAGCCATGGAAAGGTAGAAATTCATCTCTCCCAGACTGTCACCCACCAGAATGTCGATCCTCGGGTCCGGCGTATCCTCGGGCGGGGCCGCGCTGGTCAGATGCTGGTCGAGCAGCTGGCTGCGGCGGGCATGGGCAAGCCCGCGCGCGGCAACAAGGGCGGCGGTTTCGCCAAACCGTTCCGGCGCGCGCGGCACATAGACGAAAAGCGGCGGCACAAGGCCGCTGGCCTTGTGGGCGGCGAGCGTCGCCTCTATCGCGTCGAGATAGAGCGCATCCTCCCCCTCTACCACGCTGGCGAGGGCCACGACCGGACGCCCGCGCGCCAGCCAGGCCCGTGCCGCCTGCCCCGCAACCACCTGTGCAGGCGGGATGGGCTGGTCAAAGCGCAGTTCGCCGGTGACCAGAACCGGATCAAGCCCCATGGCCTGAAACCGTTCCTGCTGCAGGCGCGACTTGACGAACGCGCCGCTATAGCCCGGCATCAAGGCGCCGCGCACCCGGGTCTTGTCACGGTCGCGGCGAAAGGATTTTTCGGGATATTGCGCGTTGCAAAGGTAAAGCGGCACCCCGGCACGGCGGGCGCCCATGATCATGCCCGGCCAGATCTCTATCTCCATCACCAGACCAAGGCGCGGGCGGAACCAGCGAAAGAATCGCGCCCAAATACAGCCAAGATCAAAGGGCACCCAGACAATGCGGACCTGACCGGCAGCGATTTCCTCGGCCAGGGCCTTGTGCGATTCGCGGCGCCCTGCCGGGGTGAAGTGACTGATCAGCAGCCTGTCGCCCCGGTCAAGCAACAGCCGGATCAGGGGTAGGGCCGAGCGGAACTCGCCCAAAGACACGGCATGGATCCAGACGCGGCCGCCGCGGTCAGTGGGGCCGCCGGGGTCACCGGGGCCGCCCGGATCGCCGTGGGGCGCATAGCGTCCGAACCGCTCGCCCAGATGGCGGCCATAGTCAGGATCGCCCTGCGCCCGCCGCCGGATATAGGCATAGGCAATGGGCAGACCCGCCAGCCAAAAAAGTTGATAGGCCCAAAGCGCAAGCCGCAGCGAAAGGGTGGGAAAGCGGCGCATCAGCTCTGCCCCCCCTTGTTCATCAGCGCCAGAAGGTCGCGCGCGAGCGGCGCCAAACTGTCGCGCGCCGCCGCCGACAGGGCCCTGGCCCGCGCCGCCATATCCGGCAAGGACGGATTGGCAAGTGCCCCCGCCAATCCCGTTGCCGTCACTTCCAGTGCCGCGTTGGCGCTGTCGAGCAGGTCGTAATCGGCGGCAAAGTTCGCCACCCTTGGCCCATGCAGGATGGCCGCGCCCAAGGCGGCCGGTTCCCAAGGATTGTGCCCCTCGACCGGGCCGAAACTGCCACCGATGAGGGCGACGGGCACCAGCCGGTACCAAAGCCCCATTTCCCCGAATGTGTCGGTCAGCCAGACGGATTGATCAGCCGTAGGTACTTGCCCGGTGCTGCGACGCGCGAAGGCAAGGCCGCGCACCTGAAGAACATCGGCAATCGCATCGGCCCGGCCAATATCGCGCGGCGCGAGGATCAACAGCGATGCGGGGTCGGCCTGTAGCCGCACCTCATGCGCGGCAAGGGCGACCTCCTCATCCTCTGCATGGCAAGAGGCCGCAAGCCAGGGTGACCGGCCATTCAGGGTCGCGCCAAGCCGAGACAATTCGCCTGCGTCACAGGCCAGTTCGGGTGCTGCGGCCTTCAGCGACCCCCGGACCTCTGGCAAGGCGGCGGGGCAAAGGGCGCGGAGATGCACGGCGGTTGCCTGATCCTGCGCGCTGATCAGGGAAAAACGCGCCAGAAGATCGCCATAAAGCCCGCCGAACCGGCGGCGGCGGACAAAGGCGGCGGCATTCATCCGCGCATTGACCAGTGCCAGGGGAATGCCGCGCCGGGCTGTTGCGGCCACTGCGCCGGGCCAGATATCCTGTTCGGCCCAGACAGACAGGTCGGGACGCCAGTGATCGAGAAAGCGCGCCACATAGGCGGGCAGGTCCAACGGCAAGAACTGATGGAGGGTACGCGGCGGCAGATTGGCGGCAAAGACCCGTGCCGACACAAGCGTACCGGAGGTGACAAGAAAGCGCAGATCGGCCCGTTCGGCCGCCATCGCCGTGATGAGACCGCGCAGGGCCAGCACCTCGCCCAGCCCCACCGCATGCAGCCAGACCAGCGTCCCTTCGGGGCGGGGCTGGCTGGCCTGCCCCAGCTTTTCGCGCCAGCGCGCCGGGTCTTCGCGCCCGCGCGCCTGCCGCCTTTTCAGGATCAGCCGTGCCAGCGGACCGGCCAGATGCGTCAGCCACAGATAGGCACGCAGCTGCCAACCCGTGGGCGGGGGGCGGCTAGCCGAGGTCATGGAATTCCTTTTGCAGACCACGCGCCCAGAAACTATCGGACTGCAGGGTCGCGACAAAGGCATCTGCCGCCGTGCCCTGCCCGAAACCTGCATGCGGCGCCTGACGCTGCCCCCATTGCCGGGCCAGAAACGCGGCGATTGCCGCCTGATCGGCGGCAGCGGCCTGAAAGACACCGTCGCTTTGTGCCCGGTTGGTTTGCCTTGTGCCAATATCAAGCGAGGGCAGCCCGAGAAAGGGCGCCTCCCGCACACCGGCAGAGGAATTGCCAACGAGACAGGCGGCCCCTTTCATCAGTTCGGAAAAATGCGCAAAGCGCATCGAGGGGATCAGCCGGAACTGGCCCACCGGCAGGGTGGCAAGCACCGCAAAAATATCCTCTGACCCCGGATCATTATTGGGGGCGATCACCACGAACGGGCGGCCCGATGCCTGCAGCGCGCCGAAAAGATCGCGCGCCTGCTGGCCCATACTCGCCTGTTCGGATGTGACAGGATGAAAGACGCAGATCCCGTAACTGTCAAAGCCGATATCATAGCGGCTGCGCACCTCTTGCAGGCTTACGCCGGAGGGGCGGGCATGAAAATCCAGCTCCGGCGAGCCGATGACATGGATATTCGCCCGCGGCTCGCCCAGCGCCATGACCCGCCGCGCCGCCGCCTCGGAAGAGACGAAATGATGGGTGGCAAGCTTGGTGTTGCAGTGGCGGAAGATCTCGTCAATCGTGCCCGAAACCTCGCCGCCCTCGATATGGGCCGAAGGGATATAGTTCGTCGCGGCAACCAATGCACCGGCCAGCGCCTCTATCCGGTCGCCATGCACCACCACCAGATCGGGACGGTGTTCGGTGACATAATCGGAAAAGCCGACCACCGTCTTGGCCAACACGATATCCTGCCCGTCGCCCGGCCTTTGGTTCATGAATTCATGGACATGGACGCCCGGCATGCGGCTGACCTCTATCTTGGTCAGCCCGTAACGGTCGAGCATATGCATGCCGGTGACAAAGAAGGTCACCCGAAAACCGGCATCACGCGCGGCGGCGGCCAATGGCTCCAGCTTGCCGAAATCGGCCCGCGTGCCGGTCAGGAAAAGCAGATGACGCGTCATGTTGTCTGCCTCGCACGTCCGCCTAGCCGAGTAAAGGCAGATCAGCGATGGCCCAAAGCGCCATGGATTTGTCGCTGTGGCTGCCGTCCGCCTTACGGAACTTTTCGTCAATGACCTCGCGCGGCGGCGGGAAATTGTAGGGCGCCTTGCACAGGTCGATCGCGCGCCACTGGCCAGTCAGGATGTCGGCATTTTCGCGGGTGGCGGGGAAGTTCGTCGCCAGAAGATAGCGCGCGCCGCTTTGTTTGATATTGGCCAGTGCAGCAAGACCATCGGCAAAGGACAGATGCACCAGACAGTCGCGCGTAAAGATCAGGTCAGCTTTTGGCAAGCTGTCGCTGATCAGATTGACAACGGCGAAACGCCGACCTGGCCCTGCATGTTTGCGCTGATTTTCCGCGATGAGATCGGCAACAATGTCGCCGCCCAGATAGTCCACCCCGCCCAGATCGACATGCTGCATCCAGTTGAAATCGCCGCAGGGCACATCAAGGATCGAGCCTACCTCATGGCGGCGCAGCAGATCCGGCAGAGCCGCGCGCAACGCCTCTGTCACGGCAAGGTTGGAGCCTTTGCCCGAGACGCTTTCAGGATCGCCCCAACTGTTGCGTCGGTAATAGCGGGTAAAGATATCCTGCGCCGAGAGGCGGGCAAGGCGCCGTTCACGCCGCCGACGGAGAAGGGATTTAACAAGGCTTATCATCTGAATTTCCGCGAATGGCTTCTTGCTGCATCCTGCCGCCCCGGCAGCGTATCGACAGGTTGCGCCAAGCTATCGAACCGGGGGGGCGAACTCAAGGACCAGCCGGTTCAAGCGGTGGCAAGCGGCGGGCGGCGCCCCCTCATAGCGCGATTGCCGCCCCTTGCGCGTCTGGACCGGGCCAGATCAACATCCTAACAGTGACTGCGAAGACAGGGGGGACGGGATGGCGGCCAAGGCAACAGAACGGCAATGGCGCAGACCGTGGCGGGCCAAAAGATCGGCCTTGCCTGCACGATTGTCTTTTGTGTCGGGGGCCGCATGGCGGTAATCGGCGCGAATT
>JBARVM010000058.1:0-10191 GCA_049646265.1 Paracoccaceae bacterium | reverse complement strand
TATTGGGATAGCACATGGCGGATGTAATTCTTCTGGACGGCGGCATGGGACAAGAGCTGGTCGCCAGATCCGGCGACAGGGCGACGCCGCTTTGGTCGACACAGGTGATGATCGACCATCCGGGCCTGACCCGTTCGGTTCATGCTGACTATTTCGCCGCCGGCGCCACGATTGCCACGACCAACACCTATGCCATTCACCATGACCGGCTGGCCAAATTCGAACTCGACCATCTGTTTGGCGACCTGCATGCGCGGGCTCTGCAAGAGGCACGAGAGGCGCAGGCAGCGCATGGTTCTGGTCGCATCGCAGGCTCGTTAGGTCCGCTGGTCGCCTCTTACCGCCCTGACACATTGCCGCCGCACGCCGAAGCCGTGGCGAAATATGCAGAGATTGCGCGTCTGCAGGCCCCGCATGTCGATCTTTTCCTGGCTGAGACCGTTGCCTCGCTCGACCATGCCCGCGCGGTTCTGGAAGGCGCGGGTGGTGCGGGCCACCCCGTCTGGCTTTCGGTCACGGTGGATGACGAGGATGGGCGCAAGCTCCGGTCCGGCGAGCGGATCGAGGATCTGGCGACGATTGCCAAGTCTGGCGGCGCGGCTGCCGTGCTGGCCAACTGTTCCGCGCCAGAGGTGATGGGCGCGGCTCTGGAGGTTCTGTCAGGCTTTGGCCTGCCCTTTGGTGCTTATGCCAACGGTTTTCAGCAGATCACCAAGGATTTCCTGAAAGACAATCCCACTGTCGATCTGTTGGCCGCACGGCCGGAAATGACCCCGGCTCTTTATGCCGACTTTGCCATGCGCTGGGTGGGGCAGGGTGCGACGATCATCGGCGGCTGCTGCGAAACCCGCCCCGCCCATATCGCCGAAATCGCACGGCGTTTGCTGGCCGAAGGGCACCGGATCGTCTGAATGCGCTTTGCATCGGGTCACGATCAGGCTGCTGACCTTGCCGGTCGGACCTGTTAAGCCCAGCCTCATGGAGAGTTTCACCTATACCCCGCCGGACGAGCCTTTGCGCATCATCCATGCCGACCATGAGCTGGTTCTGGTCGACAAGCCTGCCGGGCTCTTGTCGGTGCCGGGCAAGGGCGATCATCTGGCCGATTGCCTGATCGCGCGACTGCACAGGCTTTATCCCGACGCGCTTTTGGTGCACCGGCTTGATCTTGATACATCCGGGCTGATGATCTTTGCCCTGACCCGCCATGCGCAGCGGGTGCTGAGCGCCCAGTTCGAGGGTCGCGAGACCCGCAAGACCTATCGCGCCCGTCTCTGGGGCCATCTAGAGCCGCGGGAGGGACGGGTGGATCTGCCGCTGATCGTCGATTGGCCCAATCGTCCGCGCCAGCATGTGAACCATGAAACCGGCAAACCGGCCCAGACTGACTGGAAGGTTCTGGCTCATGACGCCGATGGCACCAGCAGGGTGCGGCTTTTCCCGTTGACCGGGCGCAGCCACCAGTTGCGGGTCCATTGCCAGTCGCTTGGCCACCCGATCCTTGGCGACCGGCTTTATGCGGAAGGTGCGGCGCTGGATTATCCGCGCCTGATGCTTCATTCCGAAAGCCTGCGTTTTCGGCATCCCGACAGCGGCAAAACCCTGCGCTTTACCGCCCCCTGCCCCTTTGCCTGACGACCCGTCGCAGCTGGGGCGGCGCTCAGGAAAATAGCTAAACTTGTGCCGTTTCGCGCCAATCTTCCGAATGCCTTAACCCTACTGCCCTTTCCTTGCTGCGAAGGGGTGCGCCGAAAAGGGGTTTTCGGTGCGAAACGGTGGAATTCATCATGCTGTTCTTTGCTGGGCTTATGGGAATCTTGGCGGTTTCCGCACTGCTTGATTTCGGGTCAGAGGAGGTGTCAGCCAGCTCTACCAGCGGATCCGAAGGCGCGCCGGGCGACGGGGACGACAACTCGCCGGAGATGGAGATTGAAGGCACCCCCCTAGCCGAGGTGCTGACAGGCTCATCCGAAAGCGAAGAGCTTGTAGGGACCGAAGGCAGCGACCTGATTGGCGCCTACGGCGGTGACGATACGATCCATGGCGGCGACGGCGACGATGATCTTGACGGGATGGCGGGGCACGACCGCCTTTTTGGCGGGACGGGCGACGATTCTCTCTTTGGCGGTGACGGCAATGACAGTCTTGAGGGGGGCGAGGGTGACGACGACCTGGCCGGGCAGGGCGGTGATGACAGCCTTTATGGTGGGGCGGGCAATGACAGTTTGATCGGTGGAGAGGGGGCCGATCTGCTTGATGCTGGCGCGGGCAATGACGCGCTGCAGGGCGGGGCCGACAATGACACGCTGTCAGGCGGCTATGGGGCCGACACTCTGATGGGCGGCTCTGGCGACGATCTTTTGTCGGACCGCGATGCGCCCGGCGAAATCCTTCGGGATTACCTGAATGGCGGTGCGGGGAACGATACGCTGATTGCAGGCGAAGGCGACTGGCTGGAAGGTGGCTTGGGGTCCGACGATTTCATCCTCAGCCAGTGGCTGGATGAACCGGCAGAGGCCGCGACGATCGGCGATTACAATCCCGCAGAGGATCAGCTGGTTCTGGTCTATGACCCCAATCTGCATCCTTCCCCCATGATCCAGATCAGGCTGGCCGAGGGCAGCGAGGAGGATGTAGAGATTTATTTCGACGGCACGCTGGTCGCCTCGGTTCTGGCCAGCCCGGATCTGGCCGCCGGCGATCTGCACCTGGTTCCCCTGGCAAGCTGATCCTAGGGGCCATAGGGCAAGGGCCAGTTGGGCAGGGCACGCTTTTCCCTTCCCTTTCGCCGAAAACTCCCCTATAGGCGCGCATCCGCTGCGAATGCGGAACCTCCACGGGCCCTGCTGGACGACATCCCGGCTTGCGCCATAACCCTTATTCCGAAAGGAGATCCCGATGTCGATCACTGTTGAAGAGAAGAATCGCCTCATCAAGGAATTCGCGACCAAGGAAGGCGACACCGGTTCGCCCGAAGTTCAGGTTGCCATCCTCAGCTCGCGCATCGCCACGCTGACCGAACATTTCAAGACCCATGCGAAAGACAACCATTCGCGCCGGGGCCTTTTGATGATGGTTGCCCAGCGCCGCAAGCTGCTGGACTATGTCAAGAAACATGATCAGGCCCGCTATGCCTCGCTGATCGAACGTCTCGGCCTGCGCCGCTGATCCCTGTTTCAGCCATTTTCAGACGCCCGTGCCCGACAAGGCGCGGGCGTTTTCTTTTACCCCTTGCGATGACGCAGCGTCGTGATTGACGCGCCTGACCGTCGGGCGGCAAAACCCGGGCACAACACGGACCGGAGCCTTCGATGATCCCCACCCTGCGCGTCCTTCTCAATATGGGTAGCCTGCAACGGCTGTTTCCCTTCTGGCTCGTCGCCATGGCGCTGGGCATCTGGGGCTGGACGCCGTGGCTTCTGCTTGCCGTCCTTTACGGCGTCATCCTGCAATTCTTCGTCGAATATGCGATGCATCGCTTCCTTCTGCATCGCAAACCGCCGCATGAGCAGGGGATTTTCAACCAGCTTTACCGCAGCCATATCGGCCACCACGAATTCCCCGCCGACCCGGAACTTTTTACCGGCGACGACCATTGGTATCCGCTCCGCTTCGGCCTGATCATGGTAGCGCTGCACACGGTTGGCCTTTGGCCCATCCTTGGCCTGCAAACTGCTTTCCTGCTTTCTTTCGTCGGCCTCTTTGTCGGCTCGGTCTCCGCCTTTGCCTTTTACGAGTATTGCCACACGCTGGCGCATCTGAATGTGCCGAAAGGCTGGATCGGCCAAAAAATCACCCGCGATCACCTCGCCCACCACTATCAGGACCACCAGGCGACCTACCATGTCAGTCTTGGCATGGGCTGGATCGACCGGCTGTTCGGCACCCCGCATGATGCCGAGGCCGCCAAGGCCCGCTTTGACCGCAAGACCCTCCTCTCGATCGGCATGGATCCCGAGGATTTGCGCCTTGTCACCGCCCGCAAGGCCTACGGCCTGCCGCCCCGGCCGGGGATGAAGCGGGTGCAACCGGGGGAATAGGCGCTGCCATCCGCTTGACGTGCTGTCAGCGCCCGCCGTGACGCCTTGCCCCGGCGCAACGCCGCAATCTGAACGCCACAACCGCAATGACTTCCCAACGCCCCTGTTTTGCTGTATGCGCCCCCCATCTGCGACGTGAGGCCATGCCCCCGGCCACATGCAAAGGATAGGGGGCGGCGGCAATGGGGCCGCTATGCAAACGGGAGACCCGGAGGGCCGGGAGTGCTCCTACATAGGATACGCTAGATGTTTAATGTGACGAAGAAATCAATCCAGTGGGGCAATGAAACGCTGACACTGGAATCGGGCAAGGTTGCCCGTCAGGCCGACGGATCGGTCATTGCCACGCTGGGTGACACCTCTGTCATGGCCAACGTGACCTTTGCCAAGCA
Source organism: Paracoccaceae bacterium (assembly GCA_049646265.1). Classification (GTDB taxonomy): domain Bacteria; phylum Pseudomonadota; class Alphaproteobacteria; order Rhodobacterales; family Rhodobacteraceae; genus TMP-24. The sequence continues at coordinate 5,759 of JBARVM010000058.1, read as the reverse complement.
GGCAAAGCCGGGTCAGGGCTTCTTTCCGCTGACCGTTCACTATCAGGAAAAATACTATGCTGCGGGCAAGGTGCCTGGCGGCTTTTTCAAGCGCGAGGCGCGCCCGTCGGAAAAAGAGACGCTGACGTCGCGTCTGATCGACCGGCCTTGCCGCCCGCTGTTCGTCGAAGGTTTCAAGAACGAGGTTCTGGTGATGGCCACGGTGCTGTCGCACGATCTGGTCAATGAACCCGATATCGTCGCCATGATCGCCGCCTCGGCTGCGCTGACCATTTCCGGCGTCCCCTTCATGGGCCCGATCGGCGCGGCGCGCGTTGGGTTTGCGAACGGCGAATATGTGCTGAACCCCGAAGTCGACGATATGCAAAACCTGAAAAACAACCCCGATCAGCGTCTTGATCTGGTGGTTGCCGGCACCAAGGACGCCGTGATGATGGTTGAATCCGAGGCCTATGAACTGTCCGAAGCCGAGATGCTGGGCGCGGTCAAGTTCGGTCATGCGGCCATGCAGCCGGTGATCGACCTGATCATCGACTTTGCCGAAGATTGCGCCAAAGAGCCGTTCAATTTCCAGGCGCCGGACTATTCCGATCTTTACGGCCGGGTCAAGGCGGCGGGCGAGGCGCAGATGCGCGCCGCTTTCGCCATCCGTGACAAGCAGGAACGGACCAACGCCATCTCGGCGGCGGTCGATGCGATCAAATCCGCACTGGGTGAAGAAGATCAGGCCGACGCCAATCTTGGTTCGGCGATCAAGAAGCTGGAATCCTCGATCCTGCGCGGCGATGTGGTGGCCAATGGTATCCGCATCGACGGGCGCGACACCAAGACCGTGCGCCCGATCGTTGCCGAAACCGGCATCCTGCCGCGCACGCATGGCTCGGCGCTGTTCACCCGTGGTGAAACGCAAGGGCTGGTCGTGACCACGCTTGGCACCGGCGAGGATGAACAGATCATCGACGCCCTGCATGGCAACAGCCGTTCGAACTTCATGCTGCACTACAACTTCCCGCCCTATTCGGTCGGCGAGGTTGGCCGTGTCGCTGGCCCGGGCCGTCGTGAGATCGGCCACGGCAAGCTGGCTTGGCGCGCGCTGCAGGCGGTTCTGCCGGCGGCGACCGATTTCCCCTATACGATCCGTGTCGTCTCGGAAATCACCGAATCCAACGGTTCCTCCTCGATGGCGTCGGTTTGCGGCGGCTCCCTGTCGATGATGGATGCCGGTGTGCCGCTGAAGGCCCCGGTGGCCGGTGTGGCCATGGGCCTGATCCTTGAAGAAGACGGCAAATATGCTGTCCTGACCGACATTCTTGGCGACGAGGATCACCTCGGCGATATGGATTTCAAGGTGGCCGGTACGGAAAATGGCATCACCAGCCTGCAGATGGACATCAAGGTCGCGGGCATCACGCCCGAGATCATGGAACAGGCTTTGGCCCAGGCCAAGGACGGGCGTCTGCACATCCTGACCGAGATGAACAAAGCCCTCGCCGCGCCGCAAGGCTTCAGCGAATATGCGCCGAAGATCGAAACCATGACCGTGCCTACCGACAAGATCCGCGAAGTGATCGGTTCGGGCGGCAAGGTCATCCGCGAGATCGTCGAAGTGTCGGGCGCCAAGGTCGACATCAACGATGATGGCGTGATCAAGATTGCCTCCAACAACGCTGATGCAATCAAGAAGGCGCATGACATGATCTGGTCGATCGTGGCAGAACCTGAAGAGGGCCAGATCTACACCGGCAAGGTGGTCAAGCTGGTCGACTTCGGCGCCTTCGTGAACTTCTTCGGCAAGCGCGATGGTTTGGTTCACGTCAGCCAGATCGCCAACAAGCGCCTGAACCATCCCAACGAGCTGCTCAAGGAAGGCCAGGAAGTGAAAGTCAAGCTTCTCGGCTTCGACGATCGCGGCAAGGTGCGGCTTGGCATGAAGATGGTTGATCAGGAAACCGGTGCGGAAATCACCGAAAAGAAAGAAGAAGCCGAGGCTTAAGTCTTTAGCTAAAAAAAACAATGGGCCCCGGCAGTAATGCCGGGGCTTTTTTATGCTGATCCCGCTAGAAAACGAGGCGTTGGCGAGGGGCATTGTAAATTTGATCAAATTAGTGCAGATTGTGCATGACCGGCCCGTCAGCTAGATGGGGCATCAGAATCAACCAGCCGTGGCTTGCGAGGATAAGATGATCAACAGACGCGAATTCTATATCAATGGGGCTTGGGTAAAGCCTGCCCAAGCGCGTGACTATCAGGTGATCGATCCCTCGACCGAGGAACCGTGCGCGGTGATCTCGCTGGGTTCCGAAAGCGATCTGAACAGCGCTGTTGCGGCGGCCAAGGCGGCACAACCGGCCTGGGCGGCGACGTCACCGGCAGAACGGCGCGCCATCGTCGTGCGTATCCTTGAACAGTATGAAGCCCGCAAGCAGGAATTTGCCGAAGCGGTCTCGATGGAGATGGGCGCGCCGATCGACTTTTCGCTGGCCGAACAGGTGACCTGCCTGCCATGGCACACCAAGAACTTCCTGCGCGCCTTTGACAAGATGGAATGGATTCGCCCATTGGGCGACCATGCGCCAGACACGATGATCGCGCTGGAGCCTATCGGTGTTGTCGGGCTGATCACCCCCTGGAACTGGCCGGTCAATCAGCTTGCGCTGAAGGTGATTCCGGCTTTGTTGACCGGCTGCACCTGTGTCTTGAAACCGTCCGAGGAAAGCCCGCTGAACGCGATGATCTTCGCCGAGTTTTGTCATGACGCTGGCGTCCCCCCGGGCGTGTTCAATCTGGTGAATGGCGATGGCCCGGGCGTGGGCGCAGCGCTTTCGAGCCACCCCGATGTCGAGATGATCTCTTTCACCGGTTCCACCCGCGCCGGTATCGCCATTTCCAAGGCGGCCGCGGATACAATGAAACGCGTGACGCTGGAACTGGGCGGCAAGGGCGCCAACCTGGTCTTTGCCGATGCCGGGGACAAGGCCATCGAATGGTCGGTCAAGCGAATGATGGACAATACCGGCCAATCCTGCAACGCGCCCTCGCGCATGTTGGTGGAGCGCAGCATCTATGACCAGACCGTTGCGAAAGTCTCCGAACTTGCCAGTGCGATCAAGGTTGGGCCGGCCTCCGCGTCGGGTAACCATGTCGGCCCGGTCGTGAACAAGCGCCAGTGGGAACAGATCCAGTCCTACATCCAGAAGGGCATCGACGAAGGCGCGCGGCTGATTGCCGGCGGCCCCGGCTTGCCCGACGGTTTCAACCGCGGCTTTTTCATCAAGCCAACGGTCTTTGCCGATGTGACCCCCGGCATGACAATCGAGCGCGAGGAGATCTTTGGCCCGGTCATGGTGATGATCCCCTTTGAGGACGAGGAAGAAGCCGTGGCGATTGCCAATGACACGCCCTACGGGTTGACCAATTACGTTCAGTCGCAAGATGGCGACCGCCGCAACCGCATGGCGCGGCGCTTGCGTTCCGGCATGGTCGAGATGAACGGAAAATCCCGCGGCGCCGGTTCACCCTTTGGCGGGGTCAAAGCCTCTGGCCGGGCCCGCGAGGGTGGTCATTGGGGGCTTGAGGAGTTTCTCGAGGTCAAGGCAATCTCTGGCTGGTCGCTCGACTAGTCCAGGAAGGTTCGGCCTGCCGCGCCTACTGGGTGGCAGGTTGAACCGGACTGCCTGCTACTGTTCAGCTGCTGTCCTTGGCCCAAAATACTCGAAATAGACACCTGAAACATCGTCACCAAATTCGCCGCCGGTGTATATGTGCAGTTGTTTGCCGAGGCTGGTTAGAAAACGTCCACCGTCTTGCAGATCACATTGTCCGATCATGTCCAAGAGCCCCTCTTGGCCAAGTTGCACGCCTTGGGCATCTTCGGCCTCTGTGATCCCGTCGGACATCAGGAACAGGCGGTCGCCGGGATGTAGTTCACAGTCGAAAAGGTCATAGGTTGCTTGTTCGATCAGGCCAATTGGCAAGCCACCGTCGCCTAGATAGTCGACCCGACCATCAGCGCGGATGACAGCAGGATGGGGGTGGCCCGCCTGCACCAATGCCACCCGACCGGTTGCCAGATCAACATCGGCATAGGCCAGCGTGAAATAGGTTTCCGACTGCATTTCCTTTAGCACGATGGCGTTGAGCAGGGCCGCCAGTTCGTTCGGCGGACGCCCGTCATATCCGCCCAGATCGTTAAGCGCCAAGGCCACGTTCTGTTCGGGCGTACTGCCCGCCAGATAGCCCGCAAGCCGCGCTGTCATTAGGGCCGAGGTAATGCCGTGGCCAGATACGTCGATGGCGAAAAGTCCGACCCGGCGGTTACCTATCGGAAAGAAACCAACCAGATCGCCACCGACATGGCCCGACGGGCTCAGCAGCAGATTGACTTCGGCAGTGCCGAAGCTTCGGTAGCGTTCGCGCACCAGACCCTGTTGTAGTTTTCGCGCCTCTATCAGATCGCGGTCGATGGAATCATAAAGGCCCTGCAATTCCGAAAGGGTCGAGGTCAAAAGACGGTTCTTGTCCTTCAACTCGCGCTCGATCCGCAGGATCCTTTCGCCAGCCGCGATACGCGCCCGCATTTCATCCCCACTCACCGGCTTGATCAGAAAATCGTCTGCCCCCACATCAAGCCCGCGCGCGATTTCAACCGTTTCGGTCTTGGATGTCAGCAGGATGAAGTAGACATAATTGTCCAGCCCAAGCGCCCGCAACTCTCGACAAAGGTCGAGACCGGTCATCCCCGTCATCATCCAGTCAGAGATGATCATGTCGGCAGGTTCGATGGCCATCTGCTTCAGCGCGTCTTCCGCTGACGAAGCTTCAATCACCTTGTAGCCACCGCGCGTCAGCTGGGATGAGAGAATCTTTCGCTGAACCCGGCTGTCGTCGACAACCATGATCGTGCGCAACGCCGGCGCAGGTTCCGGCGTGAGGGCCGGCTCTTCCATCTGGCTGTCAGAATATTCAGGCTGAACTGCAAGCAAACCAAGGACACCTTTTTATCTCCGGTCAGTCTAGGTTGTGTCTGGTTAAGACGAATTGAACAAAAATCCGTCTGCGGGGACCTACCTGCTTAACCACTCGGCAAGCTTCACGAGGTTAATGTTGTAACTGGTTGGGACAAAAAGGTGGTGGAGATGATTGACTGGGTGCGTGTGAAAGAGTTGCGCCAGGAAATTGGCGAAGACGGCTTTGCCGAAGTGGTGGAATTGTTTCTGGAAGAAGTGGAAGAAGTAATCTCGCGGTTGGAGCAGGCGCCTGACCCGCAACGTTATGAAAGCGATCTGCATTTTCTCAAGGGCAGCGCCTGGAATCTTGGTTTTGCCGAGTTCGGCGCGCTCTGCCAAAGTGGAGAGCGGCATGCAGCCGGGGGATCGGTTGCAAAGGTCGACATTCAGACGGTGCTGGAAAGCTATCGCACCTCGAAGATCCGCTTTCTCGACGGGCTCATTTGTATAGAGGAAGGTCGCCAGCCGACCGCAGCCTGAAGCCGGTCAGATCAGGAATTCCGACAGCGCCTCGTCATCCGTGATGTCGCGGTAGCTGAAACCAGCGGCGTCAAGCTGGCTTGTCAGCTCGCCGAAACTTTCTTGCCGCTTCGTCTCTATTCCGATCAGCACCGAACCGAAATTCCGCGCCGATTTTTTCAGATATTCAAAGCGGGCAATATCGTCATCCGGCCCTAACATCGCCAGAAACTCCTTCAATGCGCCTGGGCGTTGCGGCATGCGCAGGATGAAATATTTCTTCAGCCCCGCATA